>DSBH01000097.1 GCA_011056825.1 Deltaproteobacteria bacterium
TCCACTCAGAGAATCTTCGCGTGATGCCGATGGCGAACGACAACACAATCAGTATGAGAAACACCACGCCCAAACCGCCAACCGCGATGGTCAGGGCAAAATCCGTGTCAAAACCAGTCATCGCTTCTGTCTGCCTCCTGTATGCTCTGTAAAATATGTTCTCCAGCCAAGCCGTTGCTCCAATCTATAAATGATTATTCCGCCGGGGGCAAGGAGCTGCAGCTGTTTTCCGGGTGTGTGTTCGCCCGGAAGCAGCCGGGAGCTTCCTTTTTCCGGAGGCGCGCAAGCTGGGCGCAAAGTATTGCAGAAGAACAAATTCCAGTAAAGCTCAAAATGCTCGTTGCTACCTAAACTAGAGGTGTGTTAAAAACAATAAGGGATTATCATGGGTACACCATCAGGGTAATACTCCTATTCAGTGATCCACTTTTGACGGTGTACACCAACATGTCAGGAAGGATTTCCAGTGAAAGAAAGACAACAGGACCGCCGGAGGTCGCAGAAGGATGTAGAACACCTGAAAGACCGCGTCAGGGAACTGGAGAGTGCCGAGAAAAGAAGGCGCGAGGCGGAAATTCAGCGAGAGGCGGCTCTCGAAGCATTGCGGGAAAGTGAATACAAATATCGTTCAATCCTTGAAAGCATCGAAGAAGGCTACCTGGAAGTCGACCTCGCCGGCAATTACACCTTCGTGAACGACGCCATGTGCCGCATGCTTGGAAAAAATCGGGATGAAATAATCAACGCCAGTTACAAGACAAATTATACCCCTGAGACGGCGGAAAAGGCCTTTCGCATGTTCAACAGGGTGTATCGAACGGGCACATCGGAGGAACTTTTCGATGATGAGATTATTCGAAAAGACGGCCAGACTATTACGCGGGAACTTTCCGTTTCATTGATGAGGGACCCCGCGGCCAACCCGGTCGGTTTCAGGGCGGTAGCCCGGGATGTTACGAAGCGGAAAAAGGCCGAAGCCGACTTGCGTGAAAGCGAGGAAAAGTACCGAACGATTCTCGAAAGCATCAGCGAAGGGTACATGGAGGTGGACCTCGCGGGCAAGTATACTTTTGTGAACAATGCCGCCTGCGCCATGTTCAACATGTCGCGTGAAGAATTGCTGGGGACAAGTTACCGTGACTACATGGCGCCCGAGACGGCACAGACAATGTTCCAGATATTCAACACCATCTACCGAACCGGCGAGCGGGCGGAGCTTTTCGATTACGAGATTCTTGGTAAAAACGGGACAAAACAGACCCGCGAACTTGCCGCGTCTCTCATGCGCGACAGCTCGGGAAAGCCGTCAGGATTCCGTATTGTCGTCAGGGACATCACGAGTAGAAAAATGACCGAGGAGGCCCTGAGAAAACGTGAACAGGAATTGAAGGTCAACGCCCAGTATCTCGCGGAGGCCAATACGGCGCTCAAAGTTCTGCTGAAACACCGAGAGGAAGACCGAATAGAATTGGAGCGGGATGTCCTGTCAAACGTGCGGGAGCTGGTGCTACCGTTCCTGGAGAAGATAAAAACCACGCACCTGACTGAACTTCAGGAAACCTATCTCAACATCATCGAGGCAAATCTCAACAATATCGTATCGCCGTTTTTCAGGAACATGACGCTTAATGATTTCAACCTGACACCCAAGGAAATTCAGATCGCCAATCTTATCAAAGAAGGAAAGACGACCAAGGAGATTGCGGCGGTTCTTAACCTGGCCACGAGCACCATTGATTTCCATCGAAACAATATACGAAATAAAATGGGTTTCACAAACACGCGGGCCAACCTGAGATCGTATCTTCTGTCGCTTTCTTAATGCCTGCTTTTTACCCCTATTATACCGCCACTTAATCCCTATTGTCTTTCGAGTCGTTCTATCATATTCGGATTACGTCGAAATTTTTTCGAAGAACAGCGGTACGACGATGATTGATGTTTTTATTCCGGTCGGGCCGGGTTCTCCATTTCAACATGCAATCAATAGTACAGGAAATGAAAGAGTGAGGAGGATGTTCAGTGGAATTCAAATACAATCTGAGAGAACTGCAGTTTATACTGAAAGAGTGGCTTCCCACGGAAAAGGTGCTCGCATTCGATCGATTCAGGGATAATTTCAGTCTTGAGGATGTCGACATGTACCTGAACGAAGGCTATCGTATCGCGCGGGAAGTGGTGAATCCTATTAACGCGGTGGGAGACGCCGAAGGGTCCATCCTGAAGGATGGAACGGTGACGCCCCCGACAGGATTTGCCGACGTGTACAAATTTCTGCAGGAAAACGGATGGGGATCCACCAGCGAATGTGTGCAGCTTGACGGGGGAATGCCCCTTATACTTTACAAGGCCCTTTTCGAAATGAACACGGCGGCATGCCCCGCTATTACTTCCTATATCAAGCTGACAAGCGGCGCGGCGAATCTGCTTATCAAGTTCGGGACCGACGAGGACCGGCAACGGTACCTGCCGAAAATGCTGAGCGGCGACTGGCAGGGCACCATGTGCCTCACGGAACCGAACGCCGGGTCCGACGTAGGTGATTCGACGGCGCGATCTTATCCCACTGATGACCCCCGGATATGGAAGATCAAGGGAACCAAGATGTTCATAACGGCCGGCGACGCGGGAACCTGCGAAAACACGATCCACATGGTCCTGGCGCGGCCCGAGGGCGGCGCTCCCGGTACGGCCGGTCTGGGGCTGTATATCGTGCCGAAATACCGGGTTAATGAAGATGGTTCGATGGGCGCTTTCAACGACGTGACCATTGTCGGCCTGGAACACAAAATGGGATTGAAGGGTCATGCCACGTCCCTTTTGAATTTCGGTGAAAACGACGACTGTTATGGAATCATGATGGGTCCCCCGCCCAATGAGAAAGGTCGCTCGCGCGGGCTGGCCATGATGTTTAACATGATGAACGAATCACGCATCGGAACGGGTCACAATTCAAACACCCAGGCCGCCGCCGCCTACAGTTACGCGTCCCGTTACGCCACAGAGCGCATTCAGGGGCGAACCTTCGGCGAGAAGGGTGGAGAACGGGTTCCCATCATCAAGCATGAAGACATTCGGCGCATGCTTCTGGATATGAAGGCCGTCACCGAAGGCGTTCGGGCCATGATATTCAAGAGTTTTTATTATCTCGATATTGAAGCCAACTCACCCGACAAAGAGGAAGCGAAGCGCTACGGAGGGCTGGCGGCGGTGCTCATGCCGCTGGTCAAGGGTTTCGGAAGCGAGTCGAGTCTTGCCGCAATAGCCCAGGCCATACAGGTGCTGGGAGGTGTAGGATACACCCGCGAGTATCCGGTCGAGCAATATCTCCGCGATTCAAAAATTCTTACTATCTGGGAAGGAACGACGTTCATTCAGGCCAACGACCTGGTGGGCCGGAAGATGAGGATGAACGAGGGCGCCGTTTTTGCCGACTGGATGAAGACCATCAAAGATTTTATCGATGAACACAGTGACCATCCGCAGTTCCAGGCTGAGATGAGGCGCCTTGGCGAGGGTTACAATTGTGTTGAGCGGGTTCGCGAGCGGCTTGCGGGCTGGTATGAACAGTTCGAGCAGAAAAAGAGGTTGATTCCTTCAAACGCTGTTAGTGCCATGACAATTTGTGCCCAGGTACAGGTGGCCCAGTGTCTGATGGAGCAGGCCGTGATAGCCCAGGCCCGGATCGCCGAGCTGCCTGAAGATCATTTTGATCGTCCCTTTTACCTGGGAAAGGTGGCCGCCGCGCGCTACTGGGCCAACCGCGTGCTTCCTCAAACGGCACTTGCGACGGAGCTGCTGGAAGCTGGGGATACGATCTGCATTGACTGTCCGGAAGAAGCGCTGATCGTCGACTAACGGGATTTTGTGACGACGCGATGCGTACAAAAATAATGACGGTTCAGGAGGAGCTGTATGAAAGAGGTTTATGTTGTTGATGGAGTGCGGAGTGCCGTGGCCCGCGCGGGCAAGCGGTCCTGGTTTACCAACGTCCGGGCGGACGACCTGGCGGCCATGGTTATCAACGAGTTGATCCGTCGGACCGGCCTTTCCGATTGCAAGGAAGACATTGATGACGTGATTCTCGGCGGCACGGCCCTGATGAAGGATATGGGATCAAACATCGGACGGTATGCCGGCATCGTGGCGGGCCTTCCCCACAGCGTTCCCGGGTGCACGATCGACCGGTTCTGCGCGTCGGGACTGCAGAGCATAGCCAGCGCCATCGCGACAATATCCATGGGGTGGGCCGACCTGATCATTGTCGGCGGCGTTCAGCATATGACCCATGTGCCCATGGGAACGGGAGCGGATCCGAATCCCCGTCTCGCTGAATTTACCGATCCCCGCATGGTATCCATGGGATACACGGCGGAAATGGTGGCCCGCAAGTACGGAATCAGCCGTGAAAAACAGGACCAGATGGCCGTGGAAAGTCATGCAAAGGCCCACAGGGCGACTGAAGAAGGTCATTTTAAACATGAAATACTGCCGATCGAGGCCGACGTGCCGGACGGCGACGGGACGAAACATATGGTCGTGGACCGTGACCAGGGTATTCGGCCGGAAACGACCATGGAGACTCTTGCCGGGCTCAAGACGGTTTTCATGGACGACGAAGCGGCGACAGTCACGGCGGGGAATTCCAGCCAGGTGAATGACGCGGCAGCCTGCGTTATCATAGCAAGCGAAGAAAAGTGCAAGGAAATGGGATGGACGCCGAAGATGCGTCTCGTTGACTACGTGGCGGTGGGCGTCGATCCTGCTTACATGGGCATCGGGCCTTCCGTCGCGGTGCCGAAAGTGTTAAAGCACGCCGGTATGAGCATGGACCAGATCGACATCTGGGAAGTCAACGAGGCCTTTGCTTCTCAGGCCGTGTATTGCACGGAACTCCTGGGAATCCGCGATCATGAACTGCTCAATCCCCGGGGGAGCGGGATTTCGCTGGGCCATCCCCTGGGATGCACGGGAACGCGAATTGCCGTTACGCTCATGAATGAAATGCCCTATTACGGAGCGCACTATGCCGTTGAAAGCATGTGCGTCGGTCACGGGCAGGGCGCGGCGGCCATATGGGAATGGGTGGGCTGAACCGGGAGGCTCGGTCTGGTTCTGCACTATACTAACAAACTGTACAGAGAGAGGAATCTGTTATGGTGAACCATCCCCGGGAAAAAGAATGGGAAGAAAAAGCGAAAAAGGAACTGAAAGAACGACCGCTTGACTCCATCGTGTGGGAAACACCCGAAGGAATCCAGGTGAATCCTCTTTATACCGCGGAGGATCTGAATCGGATCGACCATGCCGACACGTTGCCGGGGCTGCCGCCATATGTGCGGGGTCCCATGGCGACCATGTACGCGGGAAGACCGTGGACGATACGCCAGTACGCGGGATTTTCAACCGCCAGGGAATCAAACGAATTTTACAGGAAGAGCCTGGCGGCGGGGCAGGCGGGACTTTCTATCGCATTCGATCTTCCCACTCACCGGGGATATGATTCAGACCATCCCCGTGTTGCCGGAGACGTGGGGAAAGCGGGAGTCGCCGTCGATTCCATCGAGGACATGAAAATCCTTTTCGACCGGATCCCTCTCGACAAGATGTCCGTGTCCATGACCATGAACGGAGCGGTGCTTCCCATTCTCGGCGGCTACATTGTGGCGGCCGAGGAACAGGGTGTTTCCCATGAACTCCTGACGGGAACGATCCAGAACGATATTCTCAAGGAATACCTGACGAGGAACACCTATATTTACCCGCCGCAACCGTCCATGCGCATCGTATCCGATATTATGGCCTACTGCTCGAAGGAAATGCCCCGTTTCAACACGGTAAGCATCAGCGGTTACCACATGATGGAAGCGGGCGCCGACACGGTGCTCCAAACCGCTTTCACCCTGGCTGACGGTCTCGAATACGTGCGGGCCGCCCTTCGTGCCGGCATGGATATCGACGCTTTCGCTCCCCGACTGTCGTTCTTTTTCGGCGTCGGCATGAGTTTTTTCATGAACATCGCCATGCTGCGGGCAGCCCGCCTGCTCTGGCACCGGCTGATGAGCGTCTTCAACCCGAAAAACCCCCGATCCAGCATGTTGCGCACCCACTGCCAGACCTCCGGCTGGAGTCTCACCGAACAGGATCCTTACAATAATATCATTCGAACCACCCTTGAATGCATGTCCGCCGTTCTGGGGGGAACCCAGTCGCTCCACACGAATTCCTTCGACGAGGCCGTGGGTTTGCCGACCGACTTTTCCGCCCATATCGCCCGTAATACGCAGCTTATTGTCCAGGAGGAATCGAAGGTCTGCCATGCCATCGATCCCTTGGGAGGCTCATATTACGTCGAGATGCTTACCACGATGATTGTCGATGAAGCACAGAAAATTATTGATGAAATCGAAGAGATGGGTGGAATGACGAAGGCCATTGAATCGGGCATGCCCAAGATGCGCATCGAGGAGGCCGCAGCGAGAAAACAGGCCCGGATCGACCAGGGCATCGAAGCGATTATCGGCGTTAACCGCTACGCGACGGACGACAAGGTCGATTTCGAAGTACGTGAAGTTCCCGATTATATCCGCAATGAACAGGTTGAACGACTGGCCGAATTGAGAAAGATGCGCGACAACAAGGAGGTTGAACGAACGCTCGCTGAGCTGACGCATGCCGCGGAATCAGGGGGAAACCTGCTTGAGGCGACTCTTCCCGCCGTTCGGGCGCGGGCGACTGTCGGAGAAATTTCGAACGCCCTCGAGGTGGTGTTCGGCAGATTCGTGGCGACCACGCTGTGCATTTCAGGCGTGTACGCCTCAGAATACCGCGATACGACGGTGATCGAGTCTTTGCGGAAGCGCGCCGCTCGGTTCGTGGAAACGGAGGGCAGACGCCCCAGGATTCTTCTGACCAAGATGGGTCAGGACGGTCACGACCGGGGCGTCAAAGTGGTAGCCACGGCGTTTGCCGACCTCGGGTTCGACGTGGATATCAGTCCCATGTTCCAGACGCCGGAAGAGGCCGCCCGAATGGCTGTCGAAAACGACGTACACCTGGTGGGCGTGTCGAGCCTTGCCGCGGGGCACAAGATACTGGTTCCGGATTTAATGCGCCGTCTGAGTGAAAACGGGGGCGAGGAAATCATGGTGATCGTGGGAGGCGTTATACCTCCGAAGGATTACCAGTTCCTGTATGATGCGGGCGTAGTTGGTATTTTCGGTCCCGGCACGTCGATCATCGAGTCGGCCAACAAGGTGCTCAATATTCTGGAAAACCGTCATTGACATGAAAGGAAACCGGGAATTGTGACCAGTCAGTCTTCCGTGTCGCCGCCCGGTTCTGCAGGCGAGGGGAAACAGGCGCCCGTGAGAAACAGCGATTACTACGTGAATGGCGTGCTGGCGGCCGACAGGTTGGTTCTGTCCAAAACCATTACCCTCATGGAGAGTTCTCTGCCCGAGCACCAGGAAATGGCCCTGGATGTTGTTGAACGATTGCTGCCCCACACGGGTAAGGCGATTCGACTGGGTATCACGGGTGTCCCGGGAGGCGGGAAGAGTACATTCATTGAGACGCTTGGCATGAAACTGATCGAAGCGGGCCACCGCGTGGCGGTTATCGCCGTCGATCCAAGCAGCAAGATAAGCGGCGGAAGCATCATGGGCGACAAGACCCGGATGCAGTTTCTTTCCGCCCAGGAAAACGCCTTTGTCCGCCCGGCGGCGACGGGGCAGACACTGGGAGGTGTGGCCAGGAAAACAAGGGAATCCATGCTGATTTGCGAAGCGGCCGGTTTTGACGTGGTGATCGTCGAAACAGTGGGCGTGGGCCAGCTGGAGACGACAGTGGCTTCCATGGTGGATTTTTTTCTCGTGCTCATGATTCCCGGCGCGGGAGATGAGCTGCAGGGAATCAAGCGGGGCATACTTGAACTTGCCGACGCCATTGTCATCAACAAGGCCGACGGCGATAACCTGACGAAAGCGCGTCTGGCGCAACGGGAATACGAAACGGCTCTTCACCTGGTTAATCCCAGGTCACCTGACTGGCGGCCTCCCGTTCTGACGTGCAGCGCCCTTGAAAAAACGGGTATTGACGAGGTGTGGGACGTGGTCCTGCGCCACCGGGAGAAACTGGGCGCCACGGGAGAACTGGAAGCGCGGCGCCGGGAGCAGGTTTTTGAATGGACGTGGTTTCTGGTGGACGAGGGACTGCGGGAATGGTTCTACAAAAACGCCGGTACGAAAACCCTGTTGCCGGCGATTAAAAAGAAAATCGGATCGGGTGTCATCACTCCGACGCGGGCAGCGCGCGAATTGCTCGAAACGATCACCGGTAAGGAATAATGAAGGCTATGCGGAAACAATATGAAACAGAGGAGGGAAAGACTATGCGTATTTGCGCGATTGACCATGTAGGCATCGCGGTCAGGAGTATCGAAGAAGGTGTAAAAATATATGAAACGCTCGGCATCAGGTTCACCGGCGTTGAGGATGTGCCGGAGCAGAAGGTGAAGACGGCCTTTCTTCCTGTGGGAGAGACCGAGATAGAACTGCTGGAGGCGACAGCGCCCGACAGCCCGGTGGCGAAATTCCTCGAAACGAGGGGCGAGGGGATCCATCATATCGCCCTGCGGGTGGACGATATAGATGGTGTTCTGAAAGAGCTGAAAGAAGCGGGAGTTCGCCTTATCGATCAGGAACCGCGTTACGGGGCGGGGGGAGCCCGGATTGCCTTTGTGCATCCCAAGGCGACCGGCGGAGTTCTTATTGAATTGGCAGAGCGTGGAGACGCGCCTGAACATGAAGGAGGGAGTCGGTGACAACAAGGGAAAAAATAGCGGAACTTGAATCCCGTCGTCTTCGCATGGAAGGCGGCGGCGGACCGAAAGCGTTAGAAAAACTAAGGGCTACGGGCAGGCTCACGGCGAGAGAGCGGCTGGCGCTGCTGTTCGATGAAGGTTCTTTCGATGAACTGGATCTTTTTGTGAGCCACCGGTGCGTCGATCTGGGCATGGACAGTGTCGAAACACCGGGGGAAGGAGTCGTGACGGGACACGGACTCGTCAACGGCCGCCGCGTGTTCGCCTTCGCCCAGGATTTCAGCGTCATGGGGGGGTCTCTGGGAGAGATGCACGCCGCCAAGATAGTCAAATGCCTTGACAAGGCGATAGACGTGGGTTGCCCCGTTGTTGGTCTCAACGATTCAGGCGGCGCCCGGATTCAGGAAGGTGTGGACGCGCTTTCGGGATACGGTCGAATATTTTCCCGAAATACCCTGGCTTCGGGAGTTATACCCCAGATAACGGCCATAATGGGACCGTCCGCGGGCGGCGCCGTCTATTCTCCGGCCCTGATGGACTTCATTTACATGGTGAAGCAGGACTATGCACGCATGTTCATCACGGGGCCACAGGTTATCGAGGCGACGACGGGCGAGAAGATCGGCGCCACGGAGCTTGGTGGCGCCATGACCCACAACGAGACCAGCGGCGTGGCGCACTTCGTGGCGGAAAACGACGCCGACTGTATTGAACAGATCAGGCGGCTTCTGAGTTATCTTCCCTCGAACTGTCGCGGAAAGGCGCCCGCGGTGGAGACTTCCGATTCACCTGATCGCATCGAGGACGCTCTGGATGATATCGTTCCGGACCGGAGCAACCGTCCCTACGACATGAAGAAGGTTATCGCCCTGGTGGTGGACGAAGGTGACATCTACGAAAGCCAGGCTTATTACGCGAAAAACATCATCACCTGTTTTGCCCGGCTTGACGGGAAAACCGTTGGAATCATCGCCAACCAGCCGCGGCATATGGCGGGCTGTCTCGATATCAACGCCTCGGACAAGGCGTCGCGGTTCATCCGGTTCTGCGACTGCTTCAACATTCCGATACTGACCTTTGTGGATGTTCCCGGTTATCTTCCGGGGACGAGACAGGAATTCGGCGGGATCATCCGTCACGGCGCGAAGCTGCTCTTTGCCTACCCGGAGGCCACAGTGCCCAAGGTGACGGTCGTAGTGCGAAAGGCGTACGGCGGCGCCTACCTCGGCATGTGCTCGGGCCAGACGGGCGCTGACATGGTAATCGCCTGGCCCACCGCGGAGATTGCCGTCATGGGTGCGTCGGGGGCGGCGAATATAATCTTCCGTGGCCTGAACGACGAAGACCTCGCCGCCAGGACTGAAGAATACGAACGGAACTTCGCCAATCCCTATCGAGCGGCCGCACGGGGTTACGTGGACCAGGTGATCGAACCGAGGAATACCCGGCCGGCGGTGATTCAGGCTTTCCGCATGCTGGAAGGGAAAACCCACAATAAGAACCGGCCGTGGAAAAAACACGGGAATATTCCTCTGTGAAAAAGTCGGCTGGGTGTAAAAGAAAGAACGCTGTATTATGAACCTCGCGCAATATCTGGTCAAAAGGGCGAAACGGGTTCCGAACAAGACGGCGGTCCGTTGCGGAAGCGATACGATCACCTTTCGGGAACTGGACATCCGCTCGAATCGTCTCGCCGATGGTCTCAGGGATCTCGGCCTTGAGCCGGGTGACCGGGCGCTTGTCGTAATGCCCGCCAGCATCGACCGGATAGCGGTGTTTTTCGCGCTGGCCAAGGCCGGCCTCGTGGAAGTTCCTGCTGATTGTGCGGTAGATCCGGAAACACTCAGCCATATCGTCGAAGAAACGAGCCCGAAGATTTTTATCGGCGCCGAGACTCACCTGGAAACCGTTCGAACTGTATTTTCAGCCAAACAAGGGCCTCCCATACGGCTCGCGCGCGGCGTGTCCACGGAAAGCGAATTCATAAACCTGGAATCCGTTCTGTCGAACCGGCCGGAGTATCCATTGTACGCGGCTGATGATGACGATACAGTTACCGTCCTGTATACCGGAGGACTGCGGGGAATCATGCTGACCCACGGCAACTTCGCGAGTATCTGCAGCGCCTGGAGCATGATAAACGGAGATGGCGATCCGGACACGGTTGTTCTCGGTGCAGTACCGCTGTGTCATCCGTACGGCATCACCGGCCTGCTGAATATATCGATGTACCAGGGGCAGACAATCGAGCTCTTTCAGGAATTTAACGCAGAGAAAATGGTTGATGCTCTTGAGAGGGAACATCGATCTATGCTGTATGTCCTGCCGGACATGCTGGAACCGTTGATCGCCGCCGCCGGGCGTCGGTCTTTGCGGCGCGGGTCGCCCGCGTGTTGCATTATCGCCGGCGGATTGCCGCTGCCGGAACAGCGGGACACAGTACATCAATTATTCAAGGGTAAAATATATGACGTTTACGGCATGGCGGAAGCACCCCTGTGCGCCGCCGGTTCACCGGGAAAAGAGGCAAGAAAAGGGTCGATAGGCCGTTTCGTTCCGGGATGCCGTGCCCGCGTTGTTGACGATGAGCTTCGGGATCTGCCGCCCGGCGGAACGGGTGAACTGCTTCTCAAAGGTCCGGGAGTGATGAAGGGATATCTGAACCGGCATGAAGAAACGAAACATATTCTGGAAAACGGCTGGCTTCACACCGGCGATACAGCCCGCGTGGATGAAGAAGGCTATCTGTACCTCGTGAATCGAGCAAGTGCGTGGTGAAGATGGTCTTCGCAAAGAGTTAGACAAAACCGCCGCGGCATAGAGTGAGAGGCAGCACTTACAAGGAGGAAAGACCATGAGGACAAAAGAGCAGTGGATCGAAGGACTGAGCAGGATGAAGCGGAATCTTTACCACGGGGGCGAGAAAATAGGCCGGGACAACGAAGAATTTCTCCCATCGTTCAATGTCATGGGAGCGACGTTCGAACTGGCCACGCATCCCGACTACGAAGAACTCCTGACAGCCACGTCTCACCTGACGGGAGAGAAAATCAACCGCTTCTGCCACATTCACCAGAATACCGATGATCTGCACAAGAAACAGGATATGACCCGCGCACTCTGTCAGTATGTGGGAGGATGCGTGCAACGATGCATGGGAATAGACGCGGCGAACGCCATCTATACTGTTTCTTATGAGGCGGACAAGCTGAACAACGGGGCCACACAGTATCACGAGAACTTCAAAAAGTGGCTTGAGCGGTTTCAGCGGGAAGATCTGGTCGGTTGCTGCGCCCAGACGGACGTGAAGGGCGACCGGATGTTGCGGCCCCACCAGCAGCCCGATCCCGACCAGTACGTGCACGTTGTGGAAAAGAACAAGGACGGTATCATCGTCAGGGGCGCCAAGCTTCACATATCGGAAGCCGCCATCGCCGACGAGATCCTGGTGGTTCCCACGCGGGCATTGCTGGAGAAGGACAAGGATTACGCCGTGTCATTCGCCGTGCCGGGTGACTGGGACGGCGTGAAACATCTTGTGACGATACATAATTATCGCAGGCGGCAATATTTCCCCAAGGGATTCGACGCGGGGAGCAGCGATTCTTATGTGATATTCGATGACGTCTTCGTACCCTGGGAGCGAGTGTTCCTCTGCGGCGAACACCAGCATGGCGGAATCCTGGCGCTTCTGTTCGCCTTGTTCCACCGTCACAGTTACTCGGGATGCAAGCCGGCACTGGGGGACCTGATGCTGGGGACCTGCGCGTTGGCGGCCGACGCCAACGGCATAACGAAAGCCAAGCATGTCCACACGAAGTTCGCGGAAATCATCAAGGTGACGGAGCTTGGTTATGCCGCCGGTTTTACCGCGTCGTCGCTGGGCAAACCGGAGGTGTACATGCCGGGAGCAGGTTTCGCCCCGTACGGTCCGGGCAATTATATTCCCCATTCCATCTTTTGTAACGTGGGCCGATGCCTGACGGGCGAGGCCGTGTTTCACGAGATGGAAATGCTGGCCGATATTTCCGGCGGTGTCCCGGCCACGTTTCCCTACGAGGGAGAGTTCGTGAATTCTGAAACAGCCGAAATCGCCAAGAAATATACCACGCGGAGCAGCATGATGTCTCCCGAGAACCAGGCACAGCTCTGGCGTCATGTCGGAGACCTGGCCTGCTCGGCAAAGGGGGGCATTGCAAACTTCGGTGCGCTGCACGGCGGCGGTTCGCCCCGAATGGAAGAAATTGCCATTACAACACAATACGACATCGAAGCCCGCCGTGAGATAGTTCGTCGAATCGCCGGCATGACCAAGGATTAGGAATCCCGGTCGGCGTCGGGCCAGCGTTTCGAGGACGCGTTCAGCTGGAACGGGCGATGCCTCGAATCGAAATGACCGGTCTCGCCGGGACACATGATGAGAAGGAGAAAAACGGAATGAGAGAAGTAGTTATTGTGGATATGGCCCGAAGCGCCATCGGCAGGCACGGGGGCACGATCAAAAACGTGCCTTTTTGGGATCTGCTGGGGCAGACAGCGCGGGCCGTGGTGGAGAGAAACAAGCCTTCCGTCAGTCCGGAAAGCTATGATTATGTCATCATGGGACACGTGAAGCAGAACACGATTCGGGCCA
>DSBH01000108.1 GCA_011056825.1 Deltaproteobacteria bacterium
CCCGCCTGCCGGTCGTGGGGGCAAGCATCGTCAGGGTGACCAGAACGTCGGTCATCTCATCGAGGTTTGGACCAGTATGATTCCTTCCTGGCGGCAGAGCGATTTCCATATATCGTGGCTGCCCGCCAGTGACGCCGTGTGTCCCATTACCGCCCGTGCGCCTGCTGAACCGGCGCCGCCTTTGAGCAGAACCACGGTTTTCCGCGCCGCGGCATATCGCAGCGAGCGGCGGAACGCCGCGCCGTTCTTTATTCCTTCGAGGTACAAGGCAATAATTTCAGTTTTTGGATCGTCGGCCAGGTATTCCAGGAAGTCGCATTCATTCAGATCGCAGGCGTTGCCCATGCTGATCGCCTTGCTGAAACGGACGCCCCGGAGGGCCGCCTGGCGGATCAGATAATTAGTGTTGCCGCCGCTCTGGCTGATGAACCCGACCGATCCGCTTTCCCGGGGGAACAGTTCACTGAAAGACATTTGCGCCTCGGGGCAGTATGCCCCCAGGCAATTCGGGCCGATTATTCTGATATTATGACTGCGAGCGGCCTCCAGCAAAGCGGCTTCCGTTTGTATACCCTCTTCATCCCCTGTTTCGCTGAACCCGGCGGTGCAGAATTGAGCGAAACGCGCTCCCTTGGCCGCCGCTTCCTCGATCAGTTGCGGGGAAACGCGGGACGGCACGAGACCTATAATAAAGTCAACCGTATCGGGAATATCCCGAATGCTCTTGTAGACGTGGATTCCCTCAACGGTGCCTCCTTTGGGATTAACAAGGTAGAGGTTCCCGCGCGACGAAAATTCAAATTTGAGGTAACCTTCGAGAAACCCGCGGGTCCAGTGGTTTGGATTGGCGGTGGTGATGCCCACCATTGCCACGGAGCGTGGATGAAAGAGAGCGTCGATTTCTGAAAAGCTGGTATTCATTATTACGACCTTTCCAATGATATAGTGTAATGCCGCACCTAACAGGCCTTGATCTTCGGAGCGGTCGGTGAACCGGCCCCACAAAACCGGGAAACGGCGTTTGCCCTTCTCGTTCCGCAACGATGCGCCGATGTGTTCATTATTGTACGGTGCGGCGGTGGAACTGCGGTTGGCGGGCGCCGTCCAAAATCAAGGAATTTACCAATAGTACGATACACGGCGGTCTGTCAAGAATCCTCTGGTGACATAATGACATCCGGACCGCCGGGAACGGTTCCGGACGCCGACGTGATCTTCCTTGCGCGCGGATCGAACATCCCGGTAAAATTGACAATCAAGGGAAAATATGGTGATTAAATAAAAGCATGGAGAAGTTCCCTCGAACGCGACCGGTCGTGCACGGTGCGGCGGAACATTCAACGCGGGAGTTAGCGTCATAAATCCGGGATGAGGGATAACGCCTTATGAACAGGATTCTTATCGTATCGAACAGATTGCCGGTGATGATAGAAAGAAGGAAGGGAAGCTTTTTCTATCGACAAAGCACCGGGGGCGTTGCCACCGGACTCAGCTCGCTCTATAAAAATCGTGAAAGTATCTGGACGGGATGGCCGGGTATCGCGAGCAACAGGTTGAGCTCGGAAGACAAAGCCGAGATAACGGAACACCTTGAAAACGAACTGAACTGTCACCCTGTTTTTCTTTCACAACGGGATATCAGCCTTTATTACGAGGGATTCAGTAATAAAACCGTCTGGCCCCTGTTTCATTATTTTCCCCAGTACGTGGTTTACGACAGACAGTACTGGCGGGCGTATCAGAACGTCAATGAACGTTTCGCGGAAAAAGTCCTTGATATCATGCGGGAAGGCGACCTGGTATGGATTCACGACTACCAGTTGATGCTCGTTCCCCGAATCATCAGGCAGGCGAAACCTGAAGCGTCTATCGGGTATTTTCACCATATTCCCTTTCCATCCTACGAATTGTTCCGAACATTGCCCCAAAGACGGGAATTGCTCGAAGGGCTTGCCGGGGCTGACCTTATCGGGTTTCACACGTATGACTACGCGCGCCATTTTCTGAGCAGCCTTCACCGGATTCTCGGATACGAAAACAACCTGGGGCAGTTTACCGAGGCCGACAGGCCGGTGCGCGTCGATACGTTCCCCATGGGTATTGATTATGATCGATTCGCCAATGCCTTCCATGATCCGAACGTGCAGAAAGAAATTAAAAACATCAAGAAACGCGTCCATGATTACGAGGTCATTCTGTCGGTCGACCGGCTTGACTATACAAAAGGCGTACCGCAACGGCTCGAGGCGTACCGTGAGCTGTTGAAGACGCATCCCGAGTTCAGAGAAAAGATCATTCTCATCATGGTGGCGGTTCCCTCGCGGACCAGGGTGGAACATTACCAGCGGCTGAAGGATCAGGTCGACGAGATGATCGGCATGATCAACGGTGAATACGGCACGATAGGCTGGAGTCCCGTCTGGTACCTGTACCGCTCGCTTCCCTTTGCCACGCTGAGCGCCCTGTATAATCTTGCCGATGTCTGCCTTGTCACGCCCGTGAGAGACGGCATGAACCTGGTGGCGAAGGAATATGTGGCCGCGAAACAGGACGGCGGCATGCTCGTTTTGAGCGAGATGACCGGGGCGTCGAGGGAGCTGGGAGAAGCGATCATCGTCAATCCCAACAACCACGAAGAGGTAACGGACGCCCTGGTACAGGCCCTGAAGATGAATGAACATGAAATAATACAGCGAAACCAGGTAATGAAATCACGCCTGCGGCGATATACCGTCGACCGCTGGGGTCGTGAATTTATCGAACGGCTGGAAGACATGAAAGATCGACATCTCGAAATGTTGACCAAGGGGCTTGCCGAAACCTCGCGGCAGACGCTGTTGTTGAATTACCGGCGCGCGGCGGCGCGTCTCATTCTTCTCGATTACGACGGTACACTCGTTCCCCTGCAGCATACACCGGAAAAGGCGAAACCCGGAGAAAATCTCCTTCGGTTGATACGGAGGCTGGCGACTGTCCCCGGCAACGAGGTAGTGGTAATCAGCGGCCGTGATCGCACGATTCTGGAAAATTGGTTCGGAGACCTTCCGGTGGGACTCGCGGCGGAACACGGCGCCTGGATCAGGGACGGGGAATGGATGATGATGGAGCCGCTCAGCGGCGCATGGAAAGAAGAGATCTATTCCATTATCGAACGTTACGTGGACAGGACGCCCGGTTCGTTCATCGAGGAAAAGGAATTTTCTCTTGCCTGGCATTACCGGAAAACCGGCTCCGAGCTGGGCGCGATCCGGGTGAGAGAGTTGATCGACGACCTGATATACCTGACGGCCAATTTCAACCTGCAGATACTGGAAGGCGACAAGGTCGTGGAGATAAAAGACAGCGGTGTCAACAAGGGGCGCGTTGCGATGCACTGGATCACGAAACGGGCCTGGGACTTTATTCTCGCCGCTGGAGACGACCGCACCGACGAAGATATGTTCGCGGTCGTTGACGACCGGGGGTACACGCTCAAGGTCGGCTTCGGGGAGACGGAGGCCCGGTACAACCTGAAATCACAGAAAGAAGTCGCCAGGCTCCTGGAAGACCTGGTCGGCGGAAAGGGCGGTAATGATTGACATAGAACAATACCAGGACATCGTCGGCGATGACGTCATCGCCGCCATACGGAAAAAGGTCCGTAGGCTGTACGGAAAGCATCTTCTTCATATTAATTCGACCTACCAGGGCGGAGGCGTCGCCGAAATTCTCAACAGTCTCGTCCCCTTAATGAACAATGTCGGCATCGATACCGGCTGGAGAACCCTGCACGGATATCCCGATTTCTTCGAAATAACCAAAAAATTTCACAACGCGCTTCAGGGCGACAAGGTTAATTTGACCTCCCGGAAGAAAGCGCTCTATCTCCAGACCAACGAAAGATTTTCCGAGTATACCCACTTGCACCACGATTATGTCGTTATTCATGATCCCCAGCCACTGGCGTTGATTAATTTTTACAGAAAACGACAACCCTGGGTCTGGCGATGCCACGTCGACCTGTCGAATCCGAATCCCTCTCTGTGGAATTTTCTGAGTATGATCGTTAAAAAATACGACCTTATGATTGTGTCGAATGACGCGTATCTCAAACCGTCGCTGCCGGTGGAACAGCGGGTGATTTATCCCGCGATCGATCCCCTGACGGCGAAAAACACCGAACTGAACGACACCGTGACGTCGAAGTATCTCAAAAAATATAATATCAAGACGGACAAGCCGCTTATAACCCAGATTTCCCGGTTCGATAAGTGGAAGGATCCGGGCGGCGTTATACGGGTATTCAAAAAAATCAAGGAGCGTGTGGATTGCCGGCTGGTGCTCTGCGGCAATATCGCAACCGACGATCCTGAAGGACTGCGGATGTACGAAAAAACTGAAAAGGAGGCCGAGAAGCTTATAAAAAAGGGGGATGTGATACTTGTCAGCGATCCCGTGGCTTCCAATTTTATTTTCATTAACGTTCTGCAACGTGTTTCGTCGGTCATTATTCAGAAATCACGAAAAGAGGGCTTCGGGCTGGTAGTAACAGAAGCCATGTGGAAACAGCGGCCAGTCGTTGCTTCAAACGTGGGGGGCATTCCACTGCAGATACAAGACGGCGAAAATGGATTCCTGGTGGACCCGCTTGACGACGACGCATTCGCCGACCGGGTGATCGCGCTGCTTCGCGATCACCGTATGACAGAAGAAATCGGTCGACGGGCGAAAGAATCGGTACGGGAAAAATTTCTTGTAACGCGTCTTTTGCTTGATTATCTTGATCTTCTGGGAGAACTCAAACAATAAAAAGGTTGTAACGAAGATTCGCGCATACGATCCCGCTCCGGGTTGCCGGAGCGGGATCGCGTGTTTTAAGTGACACGCCGAGAAGTCCCGTTTTATCGTTTCCGTAAATCTTCAGGCATGATCAGGTCTTCAGGCATGCCGTACCTCGTCCAGAAATCTTCATGTTCCGCGGTCGAGCCGTGAAGGTATTGAACCTTGCCGTCATGTTGGTACTGAATCCAGGGCATGTAAAACACGCCGGGATAGCTTTTTCGCGAAGGATCGGTTGGATCGACACGCTTCCTGCAGTGAAAGAACGGCTTGATACGCTGTGTTTCATAAACCATCTTGCCCAGGGAATAGGTTGTTTCAGTCGTGTACATGGACTGGATCAGCGTGTCTATGTCGTCAATGCCGCCGGCTTTTTCGATGACGGCCTTGAAGAAGTAAATATCCGCGTAGGCAAGGTGAACGTTGAGTTGGGTAGGTATGCCGTGTTTCTTTGCCAGTTCGTAAAAGGGCACTGTTTTTTCCGTGATCGGCACATCAATACTCATATAGTTACTCACCACGCCGAGCGCCCTGCCGCCCGTCATGTTCCAGAACATGTCCGTCTGGGAAACGCCGGCATACAGATGAACCAGGGTATTGCGCGCCGCAGAATCGGCCCACTGTTTTACGAATGATTCCGTGTCGGTGAACCATGAACTTACGAAGAAAATGTGGTCCGCTTTTGCCCTCGCTATCTGTTGCAGAACGGGAAGATACATTGTTCCCCGGGGAGCCACGTTCTGATTGAAAACAACTTCAAGGCCCAACTCCTCCATGAAATCCGGCCACGGGGGAAGATCCATGGATGGGATGCCGTTTGTCCGCCAGGGAAGATTCCAGTTCAGATCTTCCCAGAGAATGGCCACGCGTTTTCCGTCCGGCACCATGCGGGGCCATGCCTTTTCCCAGATGTAACGCTGCTGGGCGTAATGTGAGGGTTCAAGCGGTTCCCAGTCGCGGAACGTGAAGCGGTACCGTTCATAATCATCCACCACGCGGTCGGTCAGTTCCAGACCGCCCGTACCGTTGAGAATGAGAAGATGGGGATAGTCCTTGAACATGACCGCCGAATTTTCCTGTGCGGCGAGTGCGATTTCCGACCGGCCCTCAACGGACAGGAAAATGACTCCTTCAGATCGCAACAGGTGCCGGGCGCCTTCAATAGTGAGAGTCGTCTGGCCCTTGTTGTCGGCGGTGACATACCTGACGGGCCGTCCCAGGATGCCGCCCGCCTGGTTGATCTCTTCAACGGCAACGCGCTGAATCTCCATGCAGGGCCTGGTTCCCGGAGAAAGTGTGTATCCCACGTAACCGAAAACAATGGGTTCACCCTGCGGGGCCGTGGCCGTCGCCGACCCGGCGAACGGAATCACCAGCATCAGAACGGCGGCAACAAGCAAACAACGAACAAACTGTGCCATTTTTCAGTCCCTCCTTTACGTGTTTTTGTGTGACGCCCTCTCCCCCTATTCGTAAATAATTTCTTCCTCGGCGTCGGATTCGGCTGCGTCAGCCGCGTAATCGCGCGCGGCGGGGACCCTTCGTCCGTGCAACTCCTGATACCATTCGTGAGCGATAATGACCGACATGATTTCGTTGGTTCCGGTCCATATCGACGAGAGCCTGATGTCACGGTGAATACGCTCGATGGGCAGAATGGTGGTGTACCCGATCCCACCCACGACCTGCATGGCGTTGTGAACCACCTTCTGACACGATTCGGTGACAAATTTTTTCGTTTCCGAGATCATTCGCCGCACCGTCCCCCTGTCGACGCTCGGCGTGTCCACGGCCCGCGAGGTGGTATATGCCATGGATCGTGAAGCATCGAGGAGCATGGCCGCTTCGGCCACCTGGAAATTTACGCCCTGGAACCGGTTGATGGTCCTGCCGAAGGCTTTCCGCCGCGTCGTGTAATGAGTGGCCACGTCCAGAGCGACGCGGGCCGGGCCGATAGTCATGGCGGCGGTGCCGAGCCGTTCGGGTATCATCATCGTGTTGAAAACCGCGTAGGCGCCGTTGACGGTTCCAAGCACATTTTCCTTCGGCACGACGGCGTCTTTGAACACGAGCCGGGCGGTTCCGCCGCCGCGGCATCCCATGAGGCCGTACAGATATTTGGTCTCCACGCCGGGACCCCGGTCGACGATAAATGCGGTGATTGCTTCCTGAGGTTTTGCTTCCGGACGAGGGTCGGTGCGGGCGTAAACGAGAAAATAATCGGCACCCTCGCCTCCAACGATGAACCGTTTCTGGCCGTTGAGGACGAAATGATCGCCTTGGTCCACGGCCGTCGTTGTGGCGCCGAAAAAGTCGGAGCCGCCCCTCGGTTCGGTCAGGCCTTCCGCCGCGAAAAGATCGCCCCGCAAAAGCGGCTTGATATATTTTTCCTTCTGCTCGTCAGTGCCGTGAAGGGCGATGGCGTCGCACACAAGATCGGCGCCGACGCCGAACACACAGGCGAACTCGTATCCCAGGGTGCCGATTTCCTCCGATACCATGCAGGACGTCACCCAGTCCATTCCGCGCCCGCCCCATTCCCGGGGAATACGGCATCCGAGCAGGTTGCGGCGTCCCGCTTCCCGGAGAAACTCTTTGGGAAACTTTATGTCATCCGCGTCCATCTCCAGGATCATGCTGCGTGGCACCCACCTGACGAAATCCCTGATTTCCTCCCTGAATTCAAGCTGTTCTTTCGTTAAAAGAAAATCGAATGACATGGCGTTTTCTCCATTCCCGCGTGTAACAGCGCGCGTGCTGATCGTTATAGTCGTGCTGATGTCGATTCGCATCGGCAGTCCATGACGGGCGGGCCGCCCGCCGTGGTACCCGACGCTGAATACAACATATAGTTATATATTTGTCAAGAATGTAATACCATTGTGTTGTAACCGAACAATTATTCCGTCATGCCGCGACAATGCAACAGGGGACTTGAAAGGCCATCCCGGTTTCAATATCGGCATGTCGGACCACGTATCAGGTCCGGGGCGGGTCCGATCCGGTTGTAGTCCCCCTGGGGGGGGACATGCCAGGTTGTGCTTTGCCTACCCGGAACGACAGGGATGAATATTTTCCGGGGATATCGATGGACGATGGTATCCGGAGGCCGGACGGGACATGGTCACAACTGGCTCGAGATAACCGCCTTCTGGATGTGGCTTGTGCCTTCGACGATTCTCGTCAGCTGTGCGTCACGCTGTAATTTTTCCATCAGCACCGAACGGTGAATGCTTTTTTGTCCCAGGATCAGCATGCCCTCGGAAGTGGCCCTGACGGCCAGTTCGGAGGCGAAAAGCTTTGCCATCGACGAGGCGGCCGAATGATCGAGACCGGCGTTCATCAGTTCGCAGGCCTTCCAGACGAGCAGCCGCGCCGCTTCCAGGTGCGTCAACAGATCGGCCAGGGGAAAACTCACGCCCTGGTTGCTTATAATCGGTCGGCTCTTGATTGTACGTTTTTTCGCGTGCTCGAGGGCTATTTCGAGGGCCGCCCGGGCGAGTCCCACGCAGGAAGCGCCGACAAAGGCGCGGCCCGAATCGACGGCCTGCATCAGAAGAAGATACCCGCTTCCGGGGGTGCCGATCAGGTTTTCCTTGGGCACTTCGACGTTGTCAAAGGTCACCGTCGCGATTGGAACGCCCCGGTGTCCCGATTTGTCGTAGTAGGGGCCGCAGGTCACTCCCGGCGTGTCGCCCGGGACAACGAAAGCGTTGATGCCCGAACGCCCCCGGTCCGTGTCCATGTTCGCCCACACAATATAAAAAGCGGCGCTGCCGGCGTTGATAACGGGAGTTTTCTCGCCGTTCAGAATATACCGGTCACCGCTGAGGCGGGCGGTGGTTCTGAAAGAAGAACTGTCCGAACCGCCCTGTTCTTCAGTGGGACAGAAAGCCGCCACGCGACCCGAAGGCGCAAGCAATTCCTTGAGGAACCGCTTTTTCTGCTCCGGCGATCCTCCAACGAGGATGGTTTTTACGGCGTGAAACGTCGACTGAAATACCGCCGCGAAATCCGTGGATGCCCATCCAAGTTCTTCAATAATGACGGCAAGCGTGATGGCGTCAACGTGCTGTCCGCCGTATTCTTCGGGCACCAGGAGTGAAATGAGACCTTCACTTCCGAGGATGTCAAGAAAGCGCCGGTCGAGAGGACCGGGAGCGGCTCGGTCGATTTCCGCCGCAACGGGGCGCAGGTGTAATTCACCTGTTTCGCGGAATTTCTGCTGAAGTTCCCGCTGGTGTTCGGAGAGCGTGAACGAGATCATTTTTTCCCTCCGTCCCTGAATTTCCGCCACTCGATATATTCCAGCACGGATTTTCGCTGCGAGGGCGTCAGGCCGCCCGCCTGGAGCAAGATGTCTTCCATGTGCGGTTCCTGCAGGAGGGCGGCGAGATTATTGCCCCGGTTTTCACCCGGGTCCTGGTTTTCGAGGAAATACGTAAGAGGGCGTTTCAGAATGGCGCAGATTTTTTCCAGCTCCGCGAAATAAATGCGTCGTTTCCCCAGTTCGTAATAGGAAAGAGACGCCTGGGAACAGCCGAGACGCCCGGCCAGTTCTTCCTGGCTCATACCGGCTTCTTCCCTGGCTTTTTGGAGTTTCCGGCCGATTCGTTCATAGGCGTTCATGGCACGTCCCCTGAAAATTATTATAACGCGGCGTGAAGTAAAACTTGAGCGAAGCCGCGGTGTGTGTCAAGTGGAAATTGCATCGTATTTGCGTTGACTCTTGCCGTCGTTCTTCATATAGTTCCGAGTGGAAGCCCGGTGTTTCGTCGTAATATCGGCGCGGCCCCGCGAAGAATCAGCGTTCCGGAAAGACGTATTCGTGTTAAAAGATTGGAAATTCAACATTTCTAAAAGATTAAGCATCCTGCTTCTTGTAGTTCTTCGTCTCTACTCCCGGACATTCCGCATTACCATCGAAAACGAAGAATGCTGGATGGATTATCTGAAAAGCGGCGGTTCGGTGCTTCTCTGCACCTGGCACCAGCAGTTCTTTTCCGCGATCCGCCCTTTCAAGGCTTACGAGCCGTTCAAGCCCGCCCTGATGATCAGCAAAAGTCAGGACGGGGACATCATCGCCCGCATCGCCGGGAAGCAGGGCTGGCAGGTCGTGCGCGGCTCCTCTTCAAGAGGCGGAGGGCAGGCTCTGCGGGAAATGGTGCGCCGGCTCGGGCAATCGGGGCTTGCCGCGCACATCGTCGACGGCCCGCGGGGACCCGCGGGCGTTGTAAAAGCCGGCGTGATCAGCCTGGCCCGCGCCACGGGCGCCGTGATCGTTCCTTTTTACACGTCGGCCGACAGGGCCTGGTACTTTCGCAGCTGGGACCGGTTCATGCTGCCGAAACCTTTTGCGCGGGTGACCCTCAGATTTGGCCCGTTGATACCCTGTCCGGACAACGACAATTTCGATGATCAAAGGTTTCTTCTTGAAGCGACCATGCGGCCCTATCTCCTGCCTCGGTCCCGTCACGGAGCAACATCATCCTGATTCACAGTCACGGCGTTTTTCACCAGGCCGGCCAGAAGTAAAGAATAGCCGGAATTCCGACAAGAACGATAAGGACATCCAGCGGCAGTCCCATGCGCCAGTAATCAGTGAACTTGTATCCTCCCGGTCCCATCACCAGCGTGTTGGACTGGTGCCCGATGGGCGTGAGAAAGGCGCTGGACCCTCCGACGGCGACCGCCATGAGAAAGGGGTCGACCGAGGCTCCGAGGCCCGTGGCGATACTGATGGCGATGGGCGCCATGAGGACAACCGTGGCCGCGTTGTTGATGATATCCGAAAGCCACATGGTCATCACAAGCAGGATGGTCAATGTCGCCCAGAGTGGCAACCGGTTGCCGTTCTCGAGAATGAATGACGCGATGAGCTGTGAGCCGCCGGTGGATTCCAGGGCGGCTCCCACGGGAATCATGGCTCCCAGAAGAACAATAACGGGCCAGTCGATTGTACTGTAGACATCGCGAACGGAGATAATATTCGCCAGGACCAGGACGAGCGCCGCCATGGGAAAGGCAACGTGTACGGCAAGCAGCCCCGTAACGATAGAAAAAATGGCGACCCCGAAAATGCCCACGGCGACATAGACCTTGCGCGGCAGGCCGATGGTAAGACCCCGTTCGGCCAGCGGCAGGCAGCGCATGCTCGTTACGGCGTCGTGAATATTGCGGGCCCGGCCCTGCAGGAGCAATACGTCGCCCGCCCGGAACCTGATGTCATCGATGCGGAGACGGACCTGCCGTTCCCGTTGCGCCACGGCCAGCAGGTTGAGGCCGTAACGGGAACGCATGTTGAGGCTGGAGGCCGTCTCCCCGATAAGCGGCGAATCCGCCATGACGACAGCCTCTACGATTTTAATGTCCTTTGATCCGACGGCGTCCTTGCGGAATTTTTTGCCTCCCACGAGCTTGACGCCGCTGTTTCCGATGAACGCATTAAGCTCTTCCGTATCTGCTTCGATGATGAGTATATCGTTGGTTTTCAGCACCTCCGAGGGATCGGGGGCGTGAATACGCCGTTTGTTGCGTACCAGGCCGAGGGGTCGTACCGCCGTTCCGGTTATCTCCCGTATCTCGCCGATGGGTTGTCCTTTTACTTTCGAATCCTTCAGAATACGTACTTCCGTAATGTAGTCGTCGATGTGAAACAGGTTGTCCGAACCGTTTTGCGGACTCCGGACCGGCAGGAACCGCCACCCGGCGAGAGACACGAAAGCAAGTCCGACCAGGGCAATCAGGGCGCCCACGGGTGTGAAATTGAAAAGGCCGAAGGGGGATCCCGCGATATCGGCGCGAAACGTTGCAATAATAATGTTCGGCGGTGTCCCGATCATGGTGGTCATGCCGCCGAGGAGCGAGGCGAAGGCGATCGGCATGAGCACGTACGAGGCGGAGTAATTGTTTTTTCTGGCCAGTTGAATTGCCACAGGCATCATGACGGCCAGGGCGCCGACGTTGTTCATAAAGGCCGAGGCGATGCCCACGAAAAAGGTTAAGACCAGTATCTGTGATACCATATTTTTGCCCAGCCTGGTCACCCACCCGGCCAGGACTTCGATGAGGCCGGAGTTCTGAAGAGCGCGGCTGATAATGAGCACAGCGGCCACGGTGATCACGGCGGGATGTCCGAACCCGAGGAACGCTTTCGAGGCGGGAACGACGCCGAAGACGACTACTATAAAAAGAGCAATGAGCGCCGTAAAATCATACCGGATTTTACCCCAGGCGAACAGGACAAGCGCGATACCGAGGGTGACAAAAACGATGGCCTGGTCCATGAACGGAACTCTCCAACGTGTAATATGACGCTGATTTCACTATACCGGCGGCCGGCTTCAACATCAAGCGGGTAATACGTTCCAGAAAGGCCCGGTTCACCAGTGGGAATAAGCCCTTATTTACTTTTTTTTTACGGCGACTTTTGGTATGAGCAGCAGTGCACGGGTACCTGAAACTGAAGACTGACACAGCTGAATAATATCGAAAACTGAAAAAAGGAGAATGTCTATGAAAGATGTGGTCATCGTTTCGGCCTGTCGCACGGCGATAGGGACATTTGGAGGAACGCTCAGGGACAGCAACGGAGCGTATATTGCGAGTGTAACCATGAAAGAAGCGGTCAAAAGGGCCGGCATCACCGTCGACATGATCGACGATGTCCGTTACGGGTGTTGCCTTGAACCGGTGGACGCCCTGAACGTGGCCCGGGTGGGAGCGCTCATGGCGGGTATTCCGGAATCGATTCCGGCTGTTACCATCAACCGCGTGTGCATTTCCGGCATGGAGGCGACCATATCGGGCATGGCCATGATTCAGGCCGGACTCGCCGAAATCATTCTGGCCGGTGGTGTGGAACACATGTCGGGCGTTCCCTACACCGTGCCCGGCGCCCGCTGGGGCTGCCGTCTGCAGGACCAGACACTGGTGGACTGGCTGATCCACGCCCTTCACTGCGGATCGGACTTGATCCCGCATCCGGAGGATGGACCGGTAAAGGAAGGCATGCCCCTCGAGCTTTTTAAAGGGAAGCCTTATATTATGGGACATACGGCCGAATTCATCGCCCAGATGATGGATGTTACAAGAGAAGAAATGGACGAAGTGGCGCTCAAGAGCCACAATGCGGCCGAGCGGGCCACGACGGAAGGATTTTTTCAGGACGAGATCGTTCCCGTGGAGGTGCCCCAGAGAAAAGGGAAGCCCCCGGTCATATTCGACAAGGACGAACATTTCCGTCCCGGCCTTACGATGGATGATCTGAAAAAGCTTCCCCCCGCCTTTATTCCCAAGATCGGCAAGGTGACCGCGGGGAACGCCTCGGGTATCAACGACGGTTCGACCGGGCTGGTCATCATGTCGGCGGACAAGGCGAAAGAACTTGGATTGACGCCCATCGCCCGTATCAAGGCCGTGGGATACGGTGGAGTTCACCCCTCGGTCATGGGGTTGGGGCCGGTACCGGCGGTCAGGAATCTCATGGAGCGGTCGGGCCTTTCGATCGACGATTTTGAACTGATAGAATTGAACGAAGCCTTCGCCGCCCAGTACCTGGGA
>DSBH01000020.1 GCA_011056825.1 Deltaproteobacteria bacterium
GGGTACGACATGATACCTCTCGTATTAGAAAATAAGGTGTTCATCGACGGAGAATTACAGGAAGCGGCATAGGCAATAACCGGAGGGTACGGAACTCAATCCACAACATTTGACAATATCTCCTTGTCGAAGTAGGAATAGTAACAAATAAACCGTTCGTACTGAGCTTGTCGAAGTACGGACGGTGATGCCCCTTCCTTATCCCGATCATCCTTCGACAGGCATGTCCTGAGCTCCGTCGAGGGGCTCAGGATGATCGGAAAATGAAAAAACCGTTCGTGCTGAGCACCGTCGAAGTACGGACGGCAACCACGGAACCGTTCGTGCTGAGCACCGTCGAAGTACGGACGGTTGATCCTGTTCTATGTCCCGTTCATCCTTCGACAAAGCTCAGGACGAACGGCTCCGTGCGCGCGCGCAGGGTGAACGGGGAAGGAACATCGGGACGGAATTTTCATTTGACTTTTGCGAAATAATGCTGGTAGGGTACGTCCATCTTGCATCTTGTTACCGAATAGGACGCTGCGACTGATGATATTGACTGACGACAGGAAAGCGGGTATCGATTTTTTGCGCGTAGTATGCCTCGTTCTTCCCGGGCCCACATAGGGGGGCCTCGTCGTCGAACAGCAGCACCACGTAACGGAACAGCGTAAATAAGATGAGGCCTCGGGCGGTGCCCGGGGCTTTTTATTGGGTTTGTCTCGTTCCCCTCCGGGGCATGTACAGATGGAGCGGTATCATGCATGAAATACTCTGGCACGGCCGGGGCGGACAGGGCGTCGTCCTGGCATCGGAGGTACTCGCCGAGGCCGCGTATCTGCAGGGTTACAGGGGCGTCACCTCCGCTCCCACCTTCGGCCCGGAGCGCCGCGGAGCGCCGCTGACGGCCTCCACCAGGATCGACGACGAACCGATACGGACCTTCTCGCAGATCGCCCTTGCGGATATCGTGATTGTGCTCGATGAATTGCTCTTCGGTTCCGTCGATATCGGGGCGGGGCTACGGAACGGGGGCATCCTGATCGTCAACTCGGCGCGACCCCCGGAGAATTTTCGCCTTCCCGACAAACCCGCCGCTCGCACCGCTTCGGTGGACGCCGCCGCCATCGCCCGGGAATTCCGTCTCACCGTGGGAGGCGCGCCCGTTGTAAACACGCCGCTTCTGGGATCGCTGGCCCGCCTCTGGGACAGGATCAGTCTCGCCGGCATCGAGCGCGGCCTTGCCTTCAAAATGCCGCCCGCGTCTGCCTACAACAATTACCAGGCCGTCCGGCGCGCCTTCGAAATGACTGTCGTGGGAGACACTCGTCATGAACAGACATGATGACAATATATCGGGCGTCTGCACGCCCGCCGTGGGAGAAGCGGGAAAAACGGGCGACTGGACGGAGATGAAGCCCGTCATTGATCCCGCGAAGTGCACGCCCGCCGTCAAGGGAAAACCATCCTGTTTTCTCTGCTGGCTTTACTGCCCGGAAGGCGTGGTCTCCATGACCATCCCCGTCACCATCGACCTGGACTACTGCAAGGGCTGCGGCATCTGCGCCGAGGAGTGTCCCCCCAACGCGATCACCATGGTCGGAAAGGAGCGCGGCCGTGAGTGACGTGCGCATCATCACGGGCAACGAAGCGGCCGCTCTCGCCGTGACTCTCTGCGAACCCCAGGTGGTCGCCGCCTATCCCATCACGCCCCAGACGAAGATCTCCGAGCTGCTGTCGGAATACGTGGAACGGGGCACTCTGAAGGCGGAGTACGTGCGCGTTGAAAGCGAACACTCCGCCCTGTCGGTGCTGATCGCGGCCTCGACGACGGGCGTCCGAACCTTCACGGCCACCAGCTCGAACGGCCTGCTCTACATGCACGAGCAGCTTCACTGGGCAGCGGGGTCTCGCCTTCCCATCGTCATGTGCTGCGTCAACCGCGGCGTGGCGGCCCCCTGGTCGATCTTCAACGACCAGCAGGACTCCATGTCCCAGCGCGACACGGGGTGGATACAGCTCTACTGCCGGAACAACCAGGAGATTATCGACACGGTGATTCAAGCCTACCGGATCGCGGAAGAAGTGTATGTGCCCGTCATGGTCTGCTACGACGGGTTCATTCTTTCCCATACCATGATGCCCGTGGAAATCCCCGACGCCGCCGAAGTGCGGCGCTATCTGCCTCCCTACAAACCCCACACATTCCTCGAGCCGGAACGGCCCCGGACGATCAATCCCGTTTTTTTCCCCTGGCGCCGGCAGAACGCGGACGGTGTCCTCTGTGACGGCTACATGGAAATGCGGCGAAAGCTGCAGAAGGGTCTCGAAAAGGCCCGGGATGTCATCGCCGTGGCGAGCAGCGATTACGCCGAACGTTTCGGCCGGGATCACGGCGGTCTTTTCTGGACGCACCGGGTGGAAGACGCCGATATAATTCTGACCGGCATGGGCTCCATCGCCGCCGAGGCGACCCTGGCGGCCGACCTGCTGCGGAATGAAGGCGTCAGGGCGGGCGTCGTCGGTATCCGTTCGTACCGGCCCTTCCCGCCGGGACTGCCGGCGGTTCTGAGAAACGCCCGCCTGATCGTGGTCTTCGAAAAATGCTTCAGTTACGGCTACGAGGGAGGCGTGACGTCCGACCTGAAGGCCTCCCTGTACGGAACGGGCGTGGACGCGCCGGTAATTGACGTCATCGCCGGACTGGGAGGTCGGGATGTAAAAACCGCCGACCTGCTGGGAGCGGTCCGGGAAGCCATGAAATCACTGGAATCGGGCGACAGGGCGTGCCGCACCGTATGGCTCAACTGCCGGGAGGAAGAATAACCATGCAGGAGAACCTTTTCAGGATCAACGACAAGGAATACATCCTGCCGGGCAGCCGGGCCTGCCAGGGATGCGGCCTGTCCATCGCCTATCGTTTCATTCTCAAGGCGCTCAGGGAAAATACCATCGTGGCCATTCCGCCGAGTTGCCTCTGTGTCCTGCACGGCCTGTATCCCACCACATCAGTGATCGTTCCCGCGATTAACAACTCCTTCGCCTCAACCGCCGCCTCCGCCTCGGGAATCGTGGCCGCCCTCAAGGCCCAGAATCGTCCCGATATCAACGTGCTGGCTCTATGCGGCGACGGCGGGACCTACGACATCGGCATCCAGTCTTTGTCGGGAGCGGCGGAGAGGAACACGGATTTCATTTTCGCCTGCTACGACAACGAGGCGTACATGAACACGGGAACCCAGCGGTCCGGGGCGACGCCGGCGGGCGCCGTCACGACTACCACGCCGGTGCTGACCAAGCAGGGCCACAAGAAAGACTTCGTCAAAATCATGGAGGCCCACAACCTGCCGTACATCGCCACGGTATCGCCGGCCTATCCCATCGACCTGTACGACAAGTTCGTCAAGGCCGGCAGGATCAAGGGAACCCGCTATATACAGATCGACACGCCCTGTCCGCCGGGCTGGGGCTATCCCGCGAAGGACACGATAAAAATCGGAAAACTCGCCGTGGAGACAGGCATGTTCCCCCTGCTGGAAATTGAGGACGGCAAGCTGCGTTTCACCGGCCGAAGCAAGACCCTGGCGGAAAAGGGGAAACGGACGCCCCTGGTACATTACGTGGAGCGGCAGGCCAGGTTCCGAAAAATGAGCATGGAACAGCTCAATCAGCTCCAGGCCTGGGTGGACAGGCGCTGGAACGAGTTTCTCAGACGCGCCGGCGAATGAAAGCCCTCCACTGTCCGTCTGCGACGGTATATCCTTACGTTCGGTCCTTTTCCGGTAAAGACGCTTGAAGCAAACCGACAAATGTGCCACAAGAAAGTGTAAATCACAGAACGGGGGAGAACCGGCGGGAGGGTGTCATGATCATCACTTGCAGGACCTGCGGGAAGGTATTCCATGTAACCGATGATGAACTGCGCCTGAACGGCGCCGGGAAAATCGCCTGCCCGGCCTGCGGGACCCTTCATGAAACCGGATCGCGGGACAGGCCGGTTGAACGTACGTCGGCCGGCTCAGGTCCGGCGCCGATCTCCGGCACAGCGTTAAAAAAACGTATACTCAGGACCGTGGACGAACTGCCGCCCATGCCGGAAGTCGCCCGCAAGGCCCGGCGTCTCCTCGCGGACGAGCGCTCGAGTTTCGGGGATCTCGCGCGGGTCATTGAAACCGACCAGGCGATCGCCGCGCGTGTTCTGAAGATCGCCAATTCATCCTACTACGGCTTCACAAACCGCATTTCTTCCATCCAGCACGCGGCGGCGATGCTGGGCATGAAAACACTCAACGAACTTTTAACGTTCGCCTGCACCGGCAGCCTGCTGGAAGGCGAACTGACGGGATACGCCATGCGTTCCGGCGACCTGTGGAAACATTCACTGGCCGTCGCCGCCTGCGCCCGCTCCATCGCGAAGGAGAAAAAACCCGCCCTCGCCGACGACGCCTTCGCCGCCGGGCTGCTTCACGACTGCGGCAAGCTCATCCTTGATTCATATATCGCCGAGCGTCGCGACTTGTTCACCGCCTTTCTCGCCGAGCCGGAAACATCATTCCTGGAAGCGGAAAAGGAGCTGCTCGGATTCGATCACGCCGAAATCGCTGCGGAGATCTGTCGAAAATGGCAGATTCCCTCCCCACTGACCTTGGCTATCAAGGCGCACCACAAGCCGACCCTGGTCGGCGAGAACGACCTCGTCTTCATCGTGCACGCCGCGGACGCCATAGCGCTCATGAGCGGCATCGGTTCCGGCATCGACGGCATGAAATATGAAATCGACCCGGTAGTCATGGAAAACCTGCGGATCACCGGAAACGATATCGGGCTGCACATGGCGGAAGCCCTCGAATTCGTGGAAGAAACCGTGGATAACCTGTAAACGCGCCAGTCAGCGTCTCACCCAAAATAATCACAAGTTCGTACTCGCGCGCCCGCCAGGGTAGAGCCCTTGTCGAAGTGCGGACGGTGGACCTGCACCGTCGGCCCGTTCATCCTTCGACGGTGCTCAGGACGAACGGGAAATTTCATCGCGCTCAGGGTGAATGGGGCATTTCATTATGCTCAGGATGAACGGAAAATTCCACAAACCGTTCGCACCCGAAACCGTTCGTACTGAGCCTGTCGAAGTGCGAACGACAACCAGGAAACCGTTCGTACTCGTGTGCCCGTCAGGAATCCGTTCGTACTGAACCCTTCGACGGAGCTCAGGACATGCCTGTCGAAATACGAACAATTTCCCCTGACAAGCCGATTCTATTTCCGAAAATTTCGCGTCTTTGACCGGGCCAGTCGAGATACCTCAGCCCAGTCGCCCCGTATCATGGCATCCTTCTTCTTACGGCTCCAGCCCTTTATCCTTCGTTCCGACTCCAGAGCTTCTTCACGAGTGGGAAATTCATGATGAAAAACGCACTTCAGGGGACGGCGCCCAAAAGTGTAGCATGTGGAAATTTCTCCCTGCTGATGCTGGGCAATGCGCTTGTCCAGGTCATCCGTGTGGCCGGTGTAGTAACTCCCGTCGGAGCAACGAAGAATGTAAACCCAGAATGACATTTTTCTATTTCATTCCTTTTGCCGTCCGTTCCGCATACTTCGCAGGTCACTTCAGGAACAGGATTGAGCTCCTGTCGAGGTGCGGACAGCGCATCTGAGGCGTCAGCCCCGTTCATCCTTCGACAAGCTCAGGACGAACGGGGGAGGTAAATCGCGTGCCTGACAGGGCTCAGGACATCCCTGTCGAAGTGCGGACGGTGGAATTCCCCCTATCCGAACCTAGAGCCCCAAACTCCTGCTGATCATCTCCGCGTACCGCGCGGCGGCGCCCTGGTTTTCCTCGACAACCCGCCGTCCCGCTTCTCCCTGCCTGCGACGACCTTCCGGATCGAGCAAGAGCTCGCGCAGCCGTGCTTCCAGTTCCCCGCCGTTCCGGACGGTGATGCCGCCGCCGACCTCGTCGAGGCACCGTCCCTCACTGCTGAAATCATCCATGAAGGGTCCGTGAAGTACCACCTTGCCCCAGGCGGCGGGCTCCAGGACATTCTGCCCTCCCCGGGTCACCAGGCTGCCCCCGCAGAACACCACCGCGGCCACCGAGTAGAGGCTGAAAAGGTGCCCCATGACATCGACGACGATCACCGGCGCTCGGGCGTCGCCCGTCCCTTTTTCGACGGCCGTCAGCGTGGTCGCCGCGCATCCGCGGTTCCGGAGCATCGCCACGAGCCCGGCGGCCCGGTCAACGTGGCGGGGCGCCAGGATGAGCCGCACGCGGGGTACGCGTTCGAGCAACCGGCGCCAGGCGTCGACGACCAGGGTTTCCTCCCCCTCGTGGGTACTGCCGGCGACGATCATCGGCGTGTCGTCGTCGATGAACAGCAGGCGAGCCGTCGCTTCGCGCACGGCGGGATCGGCCCGTTTCGTCAGGTCGTCGTACTTGGTGTTGCCCAGCACGAATACACGTGAAGGATTCATTCCCAGTTTCCGCAGCCGCTCTCCGTCGGTTTCGGAAATCACGCCGGCGGCGTCAATCCTGCCCAGCACGTCCTTCCAGAAAAATTTTGTTGCCCGATACTTCCTGAAGGACCGGGGCGACAGCCGACCGTTCACCATGACCACTTTCACGGAACGCTCGCCGCAGATCCTGATGAAATTGGGCCAGAGTTCCGTCTCAACGGTAACGAACACATCCGGTGCGACGCGATCCATAACGCCCCGTATCACCCGCGGAATATCCAGGGGAAAATAAAACCACGCCGACGCTTCGGGAACGAGTCGGCGGGCCGCCTCTTGCCCCGTCTCGGTGCTGGTGGAAAGGAACAGCGCCGCGGTCGGGTAGATTTTTCGCAGACGCGCCACGACGGCCGCGGCTGCGTTCACCTCACCTACTGAAACGGCGTGAATCCACACGCGCGGATCGCCGTCCACGCCCGCGAAGGTGTCCGCCGGGTGAAATCCCAGCTTGGGTCCCACGCTTTTCCGGTACTTGCCCGACGCCAGAATGCGCCAGGCGTACCAGGGACCCAGCACCATCGCCGCACCCGCGAGCAACGTATTGTAGAGGATCATTTTCATGGTGAAAATCTGCATAACACGGCCCGTCGCGTGGCGCAACTCCGGAGCGCGCGTGAAGGGCGAATGCGGTTGACAGAAGAAAAAGCCCTGTAGTAAAAAGGTGATGCGAGCGACGCTGACCGGAAAAAGCGCGCCCCGGAGAGGATACTGCCATGAAGATGAAACGTTTCGCTTTCGCCGTCGCCGTGGTTCTGCTCGCGGCGCTGCTGGCGGCCGGGTGCGCCCGTTATGACCGAAAAGTGGTCCCTTTCAGAATGCCCGACGCCTACCCCAACATGGTAACAGCCGCAGGCGCCGCCATAGCCGCCGAGGCCTTCAGCGACTCCAGCGCCGCCCACGACGCGTTCGGGTTCGATATTCTCGGCGCGGGAGTAATGCCCGTCCAGGTCATATTCGACAACCGTGGCGGCCATCCACTTGAAATTATTCCGGAACGTACCTACCTGGTTGACCGCGACCGGAATCTCTGGCCTGTTCTCGAGGCAAACCTCGCCTACGACCGGATCGAGAAAAAAACCAGGTACGGTGAAGTGGCCCCGCGGGGGGCGACGTCGGGTCTGCTCGGCGCTGCCGGAGGCGCGATAATCGGCGCCGCCGTGGGAATCGTGACTGGTGAAAACGTGGGTGAAGCGGCAGGCAAGGGAGCGGCTGTGGGTGGAGCTGCGGGCGCCGTCATGGGCGGCGCCGGCGGTGTATCCGACGGAGAGGTGCGGCGGCAGATCGGCGAGGATCTGCACAACAGGAACCTGGAACGAAAACCGGTTTCGCCCGGCGACGTAGCCCACGGATTCATCTTCTTTCCCGGCGAGGCGAATAAACCGGCGGAACTTCGACTGTCACTGAGGGAAACCGACACGGGCATCGTGCATTCACTGGTCCTGGCCTTATGAACGGGGCGGAGCGGACGGACGATTATTTCGCGGCGGCACAGCCACGTGTCATCATGACACACGCCAACAACCAGGAAATTTCATGAAAAAAATAGCACCTTCGATATTATCGGCGGACTTCGCCCGTCTGGGCAGCGAGATCGCCGCCGTGGAAACGGCCGGCGCCGACCTGATTCACGTGGACGTTATGGATGGCCGGTTCGTTCCGAATCTCACCATCGGCCCCCCCATCATACGATCCGTCAGAAAAACGACGAAACTGCCCCTGGACGTGCACCTGATGATCGAGCGTCCCGAGCGTTCTCTGGATCAGTATATCGACGCGGGGAGCGACATTATCACCGTGCACGCGGAGGCGTCGATACACCTGCACCGGGTCGTCCAGGCGATCAGGGAAAGCGGCTGCAAGGCGGGCGTGTCACTGAACCCTTCCACACCGCTGTCGGCCCTCGACTGCATCATCGACGACATCGACCTGTTGCTTGTCATGACGGTGAACCCCGGTTTCGGCGGCCAGGCATTCATAGACGCCATGCTGCCCAAGATCGCCCGTGCCCGAGAATTTATCGACAGGCGCAGGCCTTCGGTCGTTCTGGAAGTGGACGGCGGTGTCAACGTGGACAACATCGCCGCCATCGCGGGGGCGGGCGCCGACGTGCTCGTGGCCGGATCGGCCGTGTTTCACAGCGACGACTACGGGAAGACAATCAATCTCATGCGGCGCCGGCTGGACTCGATGCCGCGATGAACCGGATCGACGGATTATCTGTATGAATATTCACGATATACTGGGCCGCGACATCAAGGGTTTTCTGGACGACGCGGAGGCGACCAGGCTTCATGAACTGGCGCGGGAAGCGTCACTCCTGGGCCCGTGTCTGGAGATCGGCGGTTATTGCGGAAAATCGACCGCCTGCCTGGCCCTGGGATGCCGGGAGCGGGGAACGGTCCTCTTTTCCGTCGATCACCACCGGGGTTCGGAAGAGCAGCAACCCGGCGAGGAATACTTCGATCCCGACCTTCTCGATCCGGCAACAGGCCTGGTTGATACCTTTCGCCTCTTCAGGGCGACCATTAATGAACTGGGTCTCGACGACACGGTGGTCCCCGTCGTTTCGTCGTCCGAGCTGGCGGCCCGCTGCTGGCGGACACCGCTGGCGCTGGTCTTCATTGACGGCGGGCACGCGCTGGAAACGGTTTTCCGTGATTACGCCTGCTGGTCGCCGCACGTGCTTCCCGGGGGATATCTTGCCATCCATGACATTTTCCCGGATCCGGCCGACGGCGGCCAGGCACCCTGGCAGGTATATCGCACGGCGCTTGCCTCGGGACTTTTCAAGGAACTGCCGCGCGTCAAAACCCTGGGAATTCTTCAGAGGATTCCTCCGTCGTCCGATGAATGCCGCCCGCCGGAGACGCGATCGGGACACGGCGGGGATTGACCGCATGCCGTCCACCGGCGGCGGCACACTTTCTGATTGACGCCGGGCGTACCCTCTGGTAACACCGTTTGCCCGCCATGGACAAACCGTGACGGCGACGATAACGTCAAATTCTGCGGCGGATACACTACTCCATGGAACTCCAGACATTCCTCGGCATTGTCGGCGGTCTCGGGCTGTTCGTCTATGGAATGTACCTCTTCAGCGACGCCCTTCAGAAAGGCTCCCACGGCCTTCTCAAAAGCATGCTGGAACCGTTGACGGTTGAACAGGTCAAGTCCGTTCTCGTGGGTACGGGGGCGGCAGCCGTCATACAGAGTTCGTCCGCGGCGGCGGTAACGGTCAGCGGTTTCCTGAACGCCGGCATCATCCAGCTCCCCGCGGCTCTCGCCGTGATGACCGGCGCCAATATCGGAACCACCGTGACGGCGCATTTTCTCGCCTCCAGGTTGACCGGAGTGGCGCCGCTCTTCGTTTTCGCCGGCGCGCTGTATTATTTTTTCGTGCCCAAGGCCCGTCACAAAAACCAGGGTCTCGCCGTTTTCGGCTTCGGCATCATCTTTATTGGTCTCGCCATGATGAGTTCTGCCGTTCATGACCTGGCGGCAATCGCGTCAGTAGACAATTTTTTTCTCGCCCTTGCCGGGCTTCCACCGGTCGCCATCCTGGCGGGCGTCGTTCTCGCCGTGATACTGAGAAACAGCAGTTCGGCGATGGGGGTGGTCATCGCCTTCGCCCTGGGCGGCTTGTGCGATCTTACCCTGTCGCTCTATCTCGTTTTCGGGATCAACCTGGGGGGCGCCCTGACTATCCTGATTTCAGAAACCGGAACCTATCCAGCCGGCGTGCGGCTGGCCCTGGGCAACCTTTTTCTCAACACGGCGGGCCTGGCGGCTGCCGTTTTTATGGCTCCCCTTTATCTGGAACAGCTGCCGCTTCTGTCGGGATCCCTGCCGCGCCAGATAGCCTTCGCGCACACGTTTTTCAACCTGGTCGTCCTGGCGTTCTTTCTGCTCCTGGCGCCGATAGTCGTGAAAGCGCTGGAACGGATCGTCCCGGGTGAGAGTGACAGAAAACAGGAAGTCCGCTATCTTAATGAAAGCCTGATATCCACGCCTTACCTGGCCCTCATAGCGGTCATAAAGGAACTGACGGTTATGCTCTCCATCTGCCGGGGCATGCTCGACAAGGCGGAGGCCTGCATCGTGGCCTACAACCACAAGATCAAGAACGAGCTGATTTTCGACGAGGAATCCGTTGATGAGATGCAGAAAAATATCACCGCCTACCTGGTTGAAATAACCAGGAACGATCTGACCGACCGACAGCGGAGACTGATTCCGGCCCTGCTGCACAGCGTGAACGACCTGGAGAAAGTCGGCGATTACTGCGAAAACATCGTCATCCTGGCCCAGCGGCTTTCCGAAGAAAACCTCGCATTTTCGGGTACCGCCCGGGAAGAACTGGAACGTCTCTTCGCGAAAACGAGAACCATGATGAAACACACGCTGCACGCCGTCGAAAGCAACGACCGCGAGGCGGCGCAAATCACACTCACCATCAGGAAGGAAATCGACGAACTCATCGACCGGTACAAGCTGAGCCACGTGACGCGTCTCGAAACGGGCGCCTGTACAAGCGAACCGGGACTTGTCTTTTCCGATGTTCTTACCGACCTGGACCGGATCAACGGTCACCTCCTGAATATCACCAAGGGGGTCCTCCACATGGGCAAGCGCTGAAAACCCTCCTTCCTTTCAAAAAAAATAGCCCGCAATTCCTTTCTTCCCTTGACAGGGCCCGTTTGATGTTTATGTTATGGCCAATCGATTCGATCCGTAAGGATTTTCTTGTTTTAAATCAAAACATTGTTCGAGGAAAGGAGAGTCAGCAAGATGAACATCAGACCGTTGCACGACAGGATTCTGGTTCGTAGGCTCGAGGAAGAGGAAAAAACGAAGGGCGGCATCATCATCCCCGACAGCGCCAAGGAAAAGCCGATGCATGGCAAGATAATCGCCGTGGGAAAGGGAAGGAAGACCGAAGACGGGAAGGTTCAGAAACTGGACGTCAAGGCGGGCGACCAGATACTATTCAGCAAATACGCCGGGACGGAAGTAAAGATTGACGATGTAGAACACCTCATCATGCGTGAAGACGATGTTCTGGGCATCATTGAAAAGTAAGAATTGCAAAGGAGGAAAACGCGACAATGTCAGCTAAAATTCTGCGGTACGACGAAGAAGCCAGGAAATCACTCCTGATCGGCGTAAACACGTTGTCCGACGCCGTCAAGGTAACTCTCGGTCCGAAGGGACGAAACGTCATTCTCGAAAGATCCTTCGGTGCACCAACCGTCACAAAGGATGGCGTCACCGTTGCCAAGGAAGTCGAGCTGGAAGACAAGTTCGAAAACATGGGCGCCCAGATGGTGCGTGAAGTGGCGAGTAAAACCAGCGACGTGGCCGGCGACGGAACGACAACGGCCACCATTCTCGCTCAGGCCATTTACCGGGAAGGCGTCAAGGCGGTGGCCGCGGGCAGCAATCCCATGGACATCAAGCGCGGTATTGAAAAGGCCGTCGGGATCGTGGTGGAAAACCTGAAAAAACAGAGCAAACCGACAAAGGACCAGAAAGAAATCGCCCAGGTGGGTACCATATCGGCGAACAGCGACGAGACTATCGGAAACATCATCGCCGAAGCAATGGGCAAAGTTGGCAAGGAAGGCGTCATCACCGTGGAAGAGGCGAAGGGACTCCTCACGGAACTGGATGTCGTCGAGGGTATGCAGTTCGACCGCGGTTATCTCTCCCCCTATTTCGTGACCAACGCGGACAAGATGGAAGTTGACCTGGAAGACCCCTTCATCCTGATTCATGACAAGAAAATAAGCGTAATGAAAGACATTCTTCCCATTCTCGAACAAATCGCGAAGATGGGAAAACCTCTGCTCATCATCGCCGAGGATATCGAAGGCGAAGCACTCGCCACGCTGGTCATCAACAAAATCAGGGGAACCCTGAACGTGGCCGCGGTCAAGGCGCCCGGCTTCGGTGACCGGCGCAAGGCCATGCTCGAAGACATCGCCGTCCTCACCGGTGGTCATGTTATTTCCGAGGAAATGGGCGCCAAGCTCGAAAGCACTCAGCTTGACGACCTGGGTTCCGCCAAGCGTATCGTTGTGGACAAAGACAACACCACCATCATCGACGGCGCTGGCGACCGGGCCAGCCTCGGGGGCAGGGTGAAACAGATCCGCGCCCAGATCGAAGAAACCACGTCCGATTACGACCGTGAAAAGCTCCAGGAACGCCTTGCGAAACTGGTGGGTGGCGTAGCCGTGATCAAGGTCGGCGCCGCGACGGAAACCGAAATGAAGGAAAAGAAGGCCCGCGTTGAGGACGCCCTCAACGCCACCAGGGCTGCCGTTGAAGAAGGCATCGTGCCCGGTGGAGGCGTGGCCTACATCAGGACCCTGCCCGCGCTCGAAAAGACGAAACTGCCTGATGATCAGCAGATCGGGCTCAACATCGTCAAGCGGGCCATCGAGGAACCGCTCCGCATGATCGCCGAAAACGCGGGGCATGAAGGGTCGATTGTGGTGGAGAAGGTCAAGGGCGGCAAGAACGCCTTCGGCTTCAACGCCTTCAAGGAAAAATACGAAGACCTCATGGAAGCCGGCGTCATTGACCCGACGAAGGTGACCAGGTTCGCCCTGCAGAACGCGGGAAGCGTAGCATCCCTGCTCTTGACGACGCAGTGCGTGATCGCCGAGAAACCCAAGGATGAATCCGCCATGCCCGCCATGCCTCCGGGAGGCGGCATGGGCGGCATGGGCGGCATGATGTAACAGGTCATCGGTAAAAGGAAAATCA
>DSBH01000099.1 GCA_011056825.1 Deltaproteobacteria bacterium
CCATTACCTCCCGCGAGGCATACAGCGCCACCAGGTCTTCGGCAATTTTGCGGATCGATTCCTTGACCCGCTTTTTCACCATCTCCCAGGATGTTCCGCCCAGGCGGTCCACGGGAGGGGTGAAACCGTCGGGTCCGATGTAACGCTGAACCTGGTCGAGACGATCCACCGGCAGATACAGCCTGTCGCCGCCGACGTATTCCAGCAGGAGAAAATCATTGTCAATCCCCGCCGCCGATAATCGCTTCAATCCCCGGTAAATGCCGATTCCATGATCCATGTGAACCACGAAATCCCCCTCTTTCAACTCGCCGAAGGATTTCAGAAAATAGCCTTCACGCGGGGCGATTCTTCGGCGCCGCCGGATTTTTTTACCGAAGAGGTCCTCCCCGCAGACCAGGGCGAGTTTCAGCGAATCGGAGAAAAACCCCTCCGACACGCTTCCCTCCATCAGCAGCAACCGGCCTCCCGCAGCTGCATGTTCCAGCTCGGGGAAAAATGACCGTTCCGCCTGCTCCGCCGGAAGCGAATAGGCCTGGAACAGCCGGTTGACGTGCCGGAGTTCGTCGCCGGTCGCGAGAAAAACCACGAGAACGCCCGCCTCCGTCCACGCCCTGACACGTTCGGCGAACGGGGCCAGCAGGCCGTCGCCCTCCTCCCGCGCATGCGGGACGGTCGACTTTAATCCCACCTGGGGTTCCGTGGAAAAATGAAAAGACCGCCTGTCGCGGTCCCCTCTGAATTCATCAAAGAAAAGGCGCCGGCCTTCCCCGCAGGTTCGCATGACATGATCCAGCGAAACGAAGAGCGACGAAGGATCCATGAAAAACCGCTCTTCCTCGTGCGCCCGCTCGATGAAACCGTCGATATGCTCCCGCATATCCTTTTCGGCGGACTCGATGTCGGACGGGTCCAGAAACGCGGTGATGCCGCCGCCCGGCATGTAATCAAGCAGCGTGTCGGGGGCGCCTGCCGGGCCTTCTTCCCCGGATCCGGGCTCGCCGTAATAGAGCGGAAGAAACTGCATCGCCGCGGCGGGAACAACGCCGCTCTCGATGAAATCGGCCAGGGCGTCCCGTCGCTGCTTCGGCACGCCGAGTTCTGCCGCCCGTTGGCGAAGGCGCTGCAGGGCATTCCGCTGCGACGCTTCCGTTACCACGATCTCGCCGGCGGGGGCCGTAATAAAAGAGGAAGCCTCCTTGAGCGAGCGCTGCGTCTGCGGATCGAACCACCGCATCGATTCCACGTCGTCTCCGTAAAATTCGATCCGTACCGGTCTGTTCTCGGCGGGAGAAAAAATGTCGAGGATGAACCCCCGCACACTGAACTCGCCGGGTTCTTCCACGAGGGATACGCGCTGGTAGCCGCCTGCCAGAAGCTTTCGCACGAAGCCGTCGCGATCCAGCCGGATGCCGGGAGTAATCGTTTCGAGATAATCGCCGAGAACCGAAAGCGGCATGACCCGCTGAAGAAGTGATTCCACGGGCGCAACCACCACCAGGGGACCACCGGCAAGAAGCCGGGTCAATACACGGGTCCGCGCCACGATGGTGTCCTGCTGTAATGAAATAATCTCGTCGGATGAAAGCAACCGGACGTCCCAGGGTGCGTGGAGCAAAACCTCGCCGGAATCAAGAAAAAAGGATATGTCCCTGACGAGATCCTCCGCCTCCCGGACGGAAGGCGTCACCGCGAGCAGCGTTCGCTTCAGCCGCCGGAAAAGACCGGCGATTACCAGCGCCCGCGACGATCCGTGAAGCCCCGTCACGCGCACCGCATCCCGGCCTTCCGCGACGGCGCCGCAAAGAGCGTCCAGCGGCGAATTCACGCCGTGTCGTTTCTGTTCGATCTTCTTTCTCATGGACAGGCCGAAAGGCTACGACACTTCCAACATCCGTTGCAGGGCGTGATAAGCGGGAACCCGCATGTGTTCGGGAACCGTGACGACGTGTTTCATTTCCCTGAGCGCCGCCAGAATGTCGGTGAGCGTGATTTTTTTCATATCGCGACAGATCAGCGATGGAGATGCCGGAACGAATGTTTTTTCGGGATATTGCTTGCGGAGCTGATGCATGATCCCCTGCTCCGTACCGATGATGACCGTTCCGGCGTCTGTTCTTCCACAAAATTCTATGATCCCCGATGTACTTCCCGCATAGTCGGCACGGTCGATTACCTCCAACGTGCATTCCGGATGAACCGCCAGGGCTGCTTCCGGATTCTCCCGCCGCGCCTTATCGACATCTTCGACTGTCAGGTGGTGGTGGACATAACAATTTCCCCTCCAGGGAATGATCGGGGTATCGGTAAAACGGGCCGTGTACCTGGCCAGATTGCCGTCGGGAATCATCAGGATCTCGGGCGCCTTCACGCTCTGCACCACTTTGACGGCGTTGCTCGAGGTACAACATATGTCGCTCAACGCCTTCGTCTCGGCGGAAGAATTCACATAGGTCACCACGGCCGCCCGCGGGTGGAGCTGTTTTGCCTGTTCGAGTTGCTCCGCGGTGATAGTGTCGGCAAGTGGACACCCGGCATCGGGAACGGGCAGAAGAACCGTCTTGTCCGGCGAGAGAATCGCGGCGCTTTCGGCCATGAAGCGCACGCCGGCAAAGACGATGACATCGGCGTCTGTTTTGGATGCCTCGATGCTGAGACCGAGTGAATCCCCCAGGAAATCGGCTATATCCTGAATGTCACCGTTCTGATAATAATGAGCCAGCAATACGGCGTTTTTTTCTTTCAGAAGGTCACGAATATTGTTCTGTATTTCACGCGTATTCATAAATAACGGGTCCTCCCGGCGCGAGCTCCGGGGCTCGTCACCTGTTCTATTCACACACAATGTATTTTCCCCGGCGACTTCATCAACCATCGTCAACAGTGGAAATTACACTGTTTCTATATCATACGCCGTCATTATTCAAGCCCCCCGGATATTCTCAAGACGCGGGAACTTGACGGCTTTCCTCGTATTGACAAGGCCGGAGCCTTCCTATATGACATACGAACTGCGACAAGAAGGGAACATCATGAAAACAGTAGAAGAAAGCCTGGCGCGAATACTCGATTTCGTCACCCCCCTGGGTGTGGAAAAGATACCGCTCACTGAGTGCCTGCACCGTGTTCTCGCCGAGGACGCCTATTCGACCCGGCACATACCGCCGCGGGATAATTCCGCCATGGATGGATATGCCGTGAAATACCGGGATCTGCGGAACGCGTCGCCCGAGAGCCCCGCGGTTCTGTGTTCGGTGGAAGAAATTCCGGCGGGTAGTTCGCCGGGAAAGCGGATCGGCGCGGGTGAAGCGGCCCGGATTATGACCGGCGCGCCGGTTCCCAACGGAGCCGACGCGGTGATAAAAATCGAGGACGTGGACGTGGAAGACGATCGTGTCCGTTGTTTCACACCCGTGGAAGAAGGAGAAAACGTCAGGAAGCGGGGTGAAGACGTCATCGAAGGCGAAGCCGTCATCGCCGCGGGCACTTATATACAGCCCGCTCACATGGGCATGCTGGCGGCGACCGGTCACGCTCTCGTTTCCGTTTACAAGCGGCCGCTGGTGGCCATAATCGCAACCGGCGATGAAATCATCGATATTGACGGCGATCCCTCGTCGGAAAAAATCATAAGCAGCAACAGCTACTCTCTCTACGGACAGATTATCGAGGTCGGCGGTATTCCGCTGCCTCTGGGAATAGCCCGTGACACGAAAAAAGATCTGATGTCACACTTCGCCATGGCAAAGGAACGGGCGCAGGTTGTCATTTCCTCGGGCGGCGTTTCCATGGGCGATTACGACCTGGTACAGGATGTCCTGATGGAACTGGGCGCCCGCGTGGAATTCGAAACCGTGGCGCAGCGGCCGGGGAAACCCTTCACGTTCGCCACCACGGAAACGATTCCCTTTTTCGGACTGCCGGGCAATCCCGTATCGACCATGATATCGTTTGAGCAATACGTGCGGCCGGCACTCCGCAAAATGACAGGGCATAAGATGCTTTTCCGCAGGACCGTCAGGGCCGTCCTCGATGAAAATATCACCAAGAAAAGCGACCTGACGTACTTCATAAGGGGAAAAGCCTCCTGGCGGGACGGGAGCTTCACCGTTGTCACAACGGGCGAGCAGGGTTCGGGTATTCTCAAATCAATGGTCCTGGCAAATGTCATCATCGTGCTCCCCCGGGGCATGACGCACGCGAGAAGGGGCGACGAAGTAACGGTACAGCTGATCGACAACTCGATTCTCTCGGCGGCGGCGCCCGGCTACCTGGCGGCCTGGCCGTGGAAGGGCTCCTCATCCTGATTGACACCCGGACCAGTTTCCGGTATTCATACGCTCCGCGGAAGTGCCAAGGTCTCTGGTGGGCCTCCTGGACTTCAAATCCAGTGTGAGGGGCTAGTAACCTCTCAGGTGGGTTCGATTCCCATGCACTTCCGCCATTATTTTTTATCAGGAAACACTCTCCCTGTTTCTGTTTAAAGAATGGTCCAAAACAGCATAGTATTTTTTCATGCCGAGAACAGCCCGGATTATAGCACCCTGTTATTCACACACACCATATGACCCGACGGGGGCAAATAACCTCGCCGATGTTTTCTTTGATGACGAAGACAGCGCAACCTGTCTCTCGTTACTGAAAGACTTTCGAGCTCGGTTTTCCGTTGAGATCCGGGTATATTGCCCGATGATACATCATGTACATATCCTGGCCGCTCCCTCCGATGTGGACGGGTTAGTGACGGGAAGCGGGTTTCTTGACGATACGGGCAGTGATGCCCCCAAAATGTTCCCGCAGCAGAAAGACTCACACATTGATCAAAATCAGGAGCTAGGTTTCCTTCGGCCGTTCTTGCGGGTGAAAAAACATCGGGAAGCTCATGTCCATAAAAGGTTGATTCTGACGCATCACAAGAATCTTCTTGTCGGCAATTATTTAATCGACGATCGCAGCCGGCCGGCGTTGAGGGTATGGGAGCGTGAGGGGAAATGAGCGATTATTCAGTATTCGTCTAACGTCTGAAATAAATAATATATCACGACGCAAGTCATTCAATTAACAGGAAAAGACGATTCGCTGCTTCATCCGAAGCATCCTCCCGTCGTCGTGTTCACGCCCGCTTCGCGGAAAAGCGACTACCCGCATTAAAAGGCGATTGAACCCAGCAGGTACAGCGAATCCATTCCGTCGTTTTCCTCATACATACCCGCGTTGGAAATGTGTCGGTATCGGACGCCCAGCGAACAGTTCCTGCCTCCGAGGGAAAATCCGTATCCCGCACCCGCCATGGGGCTGAAGATAAAGGAACCGCCCAGGTCTCTGTGGTCGATCGCCTGACGGCTGATGTAGTTCGCGCCCACACCCCCCTCGATGTAGGGACCGAGCTGTCCACCGGCAACAGCAAACAGGCGCGCCATGGCGCCGATCCCCGCGACAACGGTTTCTTTACTGTCATGGTGAATGACTTCCACGTCTCCCTCGAGGCGGAGTTGCAGGTTCTTCGCCGCGGAGGGAACCACGCACAGGGCGGGGATTATAAGCACCTGCCTGGTTGAAGGACTGGGATTAATAGAAGAACCGCAGCCAACGGCAATTTCACCGAACAAGTCAAGAGCCGCCGCCGCTCCGGGAAAGCAGAACATGGCGACAAGCATCGACACAAAACAGATCAGACAAAAACGAACGTGCTTCACAAATCCCTCCCTTTTTGATGAAGTGCCGGCTGCAAAACCCCGGCCCGTCCTGATATAAGCGAAAAGGCCGATATTTTCAAGGTTCCAATCGGCCTGTCGGGCAAAACACGCCTTTTTTGCCTTTTTTCTCCCCATTCAGGCCTGTTTGCTGTATAATCGCCGCCGTTTTTGAATCATCGTATCGAAAAAACGAGAAAGGAGGTTTCCCGAATGGATAACAATACGAACGGCAGGGAAAGCTGGGCGAGCCGGGTCGGTTTTGTTCTCGCCGCCGCCGGATCGGCCGTCGGTCTGGGAAATATCTGGCGATTCCCTTACATGGCCGGTGAACACGGTGGAGCCGCCTTTATTATAATTTATCTTATCGCCATCGTCCTGATCGGCTACCCCCTCATGATAAATGAAATGATCCTGGGCCGCATCTCACACCGTGACCCCGTGGGGGCGTTCAAGAGTCTCGCTCCCGGCAGCCCCTGGTGGCTGGTGGGCGCCCTGGGTGTCTTCACCGGTTTTATTATTCTCTCATATTACGCCGTCGTGGCCGGCTGGTCCGTCGCGTACATATACAAGGTCGTCATCGCCGTACGCACGCCGGGAATCGATCACGCGGAGGCATTCGTGGGCCACATTACCAGCCTCTGGGAACCCGTCGGCTGGCAGGCCTTATTCATGATTCTCACCATAGGCATCATCGCGGCCGGCGTCGTCAAGGGCATTCAACGGTGGGTGACCATCCTTATGCCCGTTCTTTTCGTCATCCTGATTCTTCTCATACTGCGCGCCGTCACTCTTCCCGGCGCGGGAGAAGGAATCGCCTATTACCTGAAGCCGGATTTCAGCGAGGTCACGGGACGCACGCTGCTCGGCGCTCTGTCCCAGGCGTTTTTTTCGCTGAGCCTGGGCATGGGAGTGTTCATCACCTACGGCAGTTATCTCAGTGACAAAGACGAATTCACGGGCAACGCGGCGTCCGTTATAGGACTCGACACGGGGGTTGCTCTGCTGGCGGGTCTCGCCATATTTCCCGCTCTTTTCGCACTGGGATTCGAACCCGGCGCCGGGCCCGGCCTCGTATTCATAACGCTGCCCGCGGTGTTCGCCCAAATGCCACTGGGAACGTTATTCGGCGTTCTTTTCTTTCTGCTTCTCTCCATCGCGGCGCTCACATCGGCCATTTCACTGCTGGAAGTGGTTACGGCCTGGCTGATGGACGAAAAGGGATGGCAGAGAAAGAAAGCGGCCCTGTGGATGGGTGTGATCATCTTTGTCGTCGGTCTTCCAGCCACCTTCGGGTACAGCGCTTTGAGCGGTTTTTCCTTCCCGGGACTGGGAACGGATATTCTCGATACGTATGACTGGTTCGCCAACAGTATTTTCCTGCCCCTGGGCGGGCTGCTGGCGGCCATATTTACTGGCTACGTCTGGGGAACCAGAAAGGCCAGGGACGAAGCCGCCAAGAACCGTAACTGGCTGTCGCTCGGCGCCTGGTGGAGTTTCATGGTGCGTTACCTGGCGCCCGTGCTGATTGCTGTCATCATGATAATGGGACTGTATGATTCATTCGTTAAATAGGCGACGGCGCCGCTTCACGGCTGCCCCGTTCGCATGTCCTGATTTCGGAACGGCGCGACGCGACGCGTCACCGTTCCGCCGATCCGGATGCTTTTTTCTTTTATGAGGTATTTATGACACACGTCCGAACCGCCCTTTTTCTGTTTGTTGCGCTGGTTATCACCTGGGTGCCCGCGTCGGCCGCGGATCCGGAGCTGCTCGGCGACATCACCAGGGAATATGAATGTTCATCCTCCGTGGAAAACAGGAACGATGCCGCCCGGTGTTTCAACAGGTTTTTCGAGGAAAAACTGGCGATCCTGGAAAAGCAGGAGGGAACGATACCTGCCCGCATACGAGACATGATGCGGCCGGTGTCGGAAAACGACATCGTGATTGACAACGGCAGGTATTACATCAAGAGAAAAGACGGCAATGGTTCGCCCTATTTTATGAAAGACGGCGTTATCTACCTCGATTTCAACTGAACGGGCGAAAAGCCCGTCGCTCAAGCCTTCTTTCTGAAGACGAAATTGTTGCAGTAATCCTTTCTGTCCCAGAAGCGCTCACCGATCGCTTTCTGGTGCACCGAGGGATCGAATTCCTCCAGGGGCCGGAGCCTCCCGCCGCATACGAAATCGCCTTCATATCCCAGGTCGAGGAGAATCTGGAACACGTCGAACACATCGCCCGATTCAAGGTGCCGGCGCTCACACTCAAACACCAGGAGAGGCGACTGGTCGTTTAATATCCGTCGGGCTCCCTCAAATACGCGGCTTTCCGCTCCCTCTACGTCGATTTTCAGGACACTCACCGGACAATCGGGATCAAAATAATCATCCAGCGCCACCGCGGGAACGGCGACGGCCCGGCAGTCTTCCCGCTCCGATACGCGGGTATTTAACGACGCTCCCGGCGTGGTGCCCGAAGAGCCGGGCACGTAGAGCGTTCGGCTGCCCGACGCGGCGTCGACGGCTTTCGCCTCCACAATCACGTTGGAAAAGGTCAGGCTTCTACAGGCCCGCCGCAGGTAATCGGCGAGTTCTTCCTGGGGTTCGAAAGCGACCACGCGGCCCCGGTCGCCCACCCATCGCGACATCCACCAGACGAAGGCGCCTTTGTTCGCTCCGATGTCGCATACCGTGTCGCCCGGGCGGACATAGTCCCTGATCGCCGAAAGTTCCGCTCTTTCATCCCGGAACCTCGCCCTGAAGACCCGCCACAGGAATCGTGCTTTCATTCAGTCCCTCCCCGTTTCACCGGTCGGGAAAGCTCTTTCACCAGAAAGCTCGTACCGCCCGTCCCGCCGTTGTACCGGGGTTCCCCGAATCCGGCGGCTTCATACACCCTTCTCGCGTGCGTGTTATATTCCAGGACTTCGAGAGTGAGCTTGCAGCAGCCGATCCGGCGGGACTTTTCTTCCACGGCTTCGAGAAGCCGCCGGGCTATGCCTTCTCCACGGTATTCAGGCAGTACCGCCAGGTCGTGTATGTTGACGAGCGGGCGCGCCGTGAACGTTGAAAAACCCCCGAAACACAGCGCGATGCCCACAGCTCTGCCTTCCCTGAAAGCGAGGAAAATCATTGTGGTGGGATGTTCCCGTAATCCCGGGACGAGGGCCTCCCGTACTTCCGGCGAAAGGGGTTTCCCGTTGCCCATGGGGTCCATGGCGTAGGAATTAATAAGATCCACTACCGCGTCCCGGTGTTCACGGCGGGAAAGATCCGCCTCTGTTATTGTTATGTGTGCCATTCATCCTCCCGGGGAACATGCGCGCCGAAACCCCCGCGATACGCGTTCCCCGCAACACGATTGGCGATGGTAGCATATTATATTCTCTTTCACCATGTCGGCGGTGAGGTCTGACCGGCACAGCCGGGAACCGTGCCCGCCGCTTGGCAACACGATCATAAAGCTTCCGGTTATCATTTTCACGAACAATATTTTTTCTCTTTGAAAAAGAAAAAATAACGGCGCGCTCTCACCGGGCCGCGGCATTCAGCGACAATCAGCGGCGGACGGTTATTAATTCTAATATTAGTCCTTGACTTCCCGATCAAAAGGGTGCTAGAAGAGCAGCAACGTTGGATAAAGACATTTTGAAGCGTAGTAACGGCCGCCCTTTGATTGTCTGGCGGCCGTTTTTTTACTCTGTCATCGTTTTGATCCGGCTGTAGCAAAATTCATGAAAGGAGGAGCAAGCGATGTCAGAAGGAACAGTAAAATGGTTCAATGAGAGCAAGGGCTTCGGATTTATCGAGCAAAGCAACGGCGGCGGCGATGTATTCGTACATTACAGCGCCATTCAGGCCGGTGGATTCAAGACCCTGAACGAAGGCCAGTCCGTAACGTTCGATGTTGTACAGGGTGCAAAAGGCCCGTCAGCCGAGAACGTTCGAATCGCCTAGGTTTTACCAAACGCATGCAAGGAGGCGCCCCGGCACACCGTGCCGGGCGCCTCTTTCCATTTTTTCTTCAGGAGTTTTCATGGGTCGCAAGTCAGTTTACAATTTCAACAAGCGAAACAAGGAGAAGGCGCGGCAACAGAAGCAGATGGAAAAGGCCGCGAAGCGCTTGCTTGCCAAGCAGAACAAAACCCGGCAGGAACCGGAGACGCTGGACGGAGAACCGGACAACAGCAACCCGGCCGCGCCGGAGGAAACCGGCAAGGTCGAGGACTGAAAAACAGGCGGGCACTCGCGGCAGGTACGACATGAACCTGCGGGCGGCCGGTCCGATCAGACCATGCCGACAAACAGCCTGTCGACGCCCGGCAAGTCCGGCAGTTCTTCACGAACGCGATCGGGTATACGCCGTTCCACGACAAGCCGCCTCGCCTGCTCGAAGCGGAAATCGTAAAACCAGGTCGCCAGCATGACAAGAAAGTCTCCCAGCGTGGCAAGCTTTTCAATGTTCACCGCTTTCATTTCAAGCGCTTCCTTCAGCACCGTCCCGCTGATCTCCCGGTTCAGGCTGATCTGCGGCAGCATCGAGGGAAGCTCGCTGAACCCGTCGTCGACAACGGAACGGAGAACCAGTTCCATGATATCGAGTTTGTCCGCGTCCTGAACGATGTCAAGCGTGCGCCGCTGTTCCGCGTCGAGACCGCCGGGAACATCGGATGCCAGTCGATTATGATATTCAACGGCGCATAGTATATTATTCCAATCCGACTCGAGGAAACGCCTGCCTATATCTTCCCGTGCGAGAACTTTTCGACCGTACGCTCCGTGGTCCACCGTGTCGGCGTCGCGGAATGAACCGAATTCGGCATACTGGGGAAAGCGACCCGCATCATGGACAAGTCCCGCCGCCTCCGCCAGGCATCGCTCCCGTTCCGGCAGATTGAGAGCAATGGCGATCAGGCGGGCATTATCGGCGACCCGCAGGCTATGGAGGCGCTTCAGTTCCAGCGGGGGTGACAACGTGCCGTTGTCGTCGCGAAAACGATCGACATAGGATCGGAACCACTCGTCCAGCAACTGCTTTAACGTCCCGTATTCCACCTCTCCGTTCATTGTTTCCAGATCTTTCAGCACCGGTGTTTCCACCGGGCAAATAGCGACATGATACAACTTCTTCACGCTGTGTAAAAAAGGCGCCCCGCGGTCAGTCAGCCCTTTTGATACCCTTGATGACGATGAAGGCGCCGTTTCCGGCGCCGTCCAGGACTGTCAACTGTTCCTCGCCGGGTATGAGCGTCTGCCTGATTGTCTCGATATGGAAATCCGCTTTTTTCAAATACGTTTCCACTTCGCGGGCGGAAAAAAACGTGGCTTCGCTGTAAAATTTACTTTTTTCTTTATTGCGGGCGTACCCCCGGCCCAGTTCGCTTTCACTGTCAACGAACCCCACGACGACACAGCCGTCGGGTTTCAGCACCCTGAAAGCCTCTTTAAAAGTCTGAAGAATATCGTCGACAAAACAGATCGTCGTCACCAGAAGCACGACATCAAAGCGGCCGTCTTCAAAGGGCAACGCTTCGGCTATTCCCGGATATACCTCGACACCCTGTTCCCTCGCCCTGGCCGCCATCTTTTCCGAAGGCTCCACACCGATTTTTATTCCCAGCGGCACGGCGAACTTTCCGGTCCCGACGCCTACTTCCATCCCCTCGGCGGGTGGTGAAGGCATGACGCCGCGAACGGCTTTCAGCTCGGCCCGGTAAAGATTAGCACGTTGTTCGAACCAATTGTCATAGGCCTCGGTGTGTTTTTCGAAGGCATCTGTTCGTGGCATAAAAATCCTCCCGGGTGATTTTGTCCTTTGGAATCAACTTCGACTCCGGGGTTTGGTTATCATATTTCTTGTGCCCCGTGAACAGCTTTTGTTTCCTTCACCGGGAAAAACGCCGTTTATCTCCGCAATGTCACATGTCCGCGGGAGAACGAACAAGCGCAGCCCTGATGAACCTGTCGGGCACAGCGGAGACAAATTTCGTGAGAAGCCAGATGACGACAATGGTAAACAGTACCCGGGCCCAGAGAATACCCAGCAGGTCGGCGCCCAGCAGGAACATCAGCATGGTGTCTTCCACCAGGCTGTGTGTCAGGCCCATGAATGACAGGGCGAAGAATATATCCCTGGCGGGTATTCCGCCGGAGCGCGCCTCGTTGATGATCAACCCGCCGCCGTAGGACAATCCCAGTGTCATGCCGATGATAGTGATCGTACCGGCTTCACGACCCACACCCAGTATGTTGAACAGCGGCGCGAGCGCACGGACAAGCAGATCCGTGACACCCGTCGCCTTGAGCGTGTTCAGAAGCATAATCAGTACCAATATGATAAACGCCATGACGGCGAGATTCTTGGTTTCGCTGATCATCCATGGGATCCATCCCTCCGGCACGCCCTCGGGAATCCACGCGGGATGAACGGGAGCTGTTCCCATATTCAACAGCGCATATACCAGGGCGAGAAGCCAGCCGCAGAGCAACGCGCCTCCCACCCGCAGGATCAGCTGTGTGCGCAGGCGGGCGCCGGAACGTCTCGCTATTCCCAGCTCCACGGGCAGGGCATGTGCGATGAGCATCATGGTCGCGAGAACCGTGACCTGGGCTACCGTGAGCGGTGTTCCCGGCAACATGGAGATCAGTACCGCGGCGGCTGCATAGAGATTGGTCAGCATGGCCGTCGCCCAGACAAGCGCCATGGACCCGGGCAGACCGAAAAGCCGCATGACCGGTGACATGACGTCCCCGAGCAGAATAATTATACCGGCTTCTTGAAGCAGCTTGACGATGATAACGGCGGGAATCATTATTTTAAAGAGCGCCGCGCAGACGTGCAGGGCGTCGCTGACGCTCCCTCGAAGAAAAAGCAGTGCCTGGACCGGCAGGGCGGAGGCGCGGTTATATGGTTTCATGGAAGTCCACTCGTCGGGGTTGCTGTGTGATCATGCTGGCGTGACGTTCTTTCAGAGCGCCGGACCTCGTAGAAAGAATACCGCCCCCCGCATTTTCAGAACATAAAACCCGGCTTAAAAAGAAATATGCCCGCCGTATGGACATCAGATTAGAAAATTCGCGTGTCATCAGCAACAATAAGTTACTACCTGAATCTTGCACACCGAATGAGCAAAAATAAATGAACCATCTGGGAGTCCTGGTATATAAGGGAAGTGCAAACAACCCGCCACATACCAGGAGGTACCCAGATGGTAAAAAGGC
>DSBH01000002.1 GCA_011056825.1 Deltaproteobacteria bacterium
GTCTCTTTTCCTATGCGGTAGAGCAGCATCATCTGGTAGGCTTGTCCTTCCGTCCAGTTTTTATACCGCTTGCCCATTTCCTCTTCACTGACGGGATACTTTTCGTATGCGGGCACTTCTTTCATATCATTGCCTCCTTTGACTTGTTTTTTGCTGGCATTTTGCCTTCACTTGATGAACGTTTTTATAAAATAGTGAAATTAAATCGACCGGTTCCGCTTTGACAACGGGTCTAAAACAGCAAGCCCGCGAGCCCGGCGGCCGCAAGTGATTCAGGAGAAACTGTCACCCCGCTGAAGTAAGGACGGAATTCTCGGATGCCGTGATGGAATAGTCAGCGGTCGATGCCTTGCGCGAAAAAACCCAAAAGAATACCGCCGGGGCGACATCACGCGTCGCCCTTGTTCGTTTTATATGCCGGATCGTCCCGGATGCAAAAATCTGTTTGTAATCACCGTCAGAAACAGCGATCCCCGAACCGGTCCCATTCAGCAGGGTTTTAACACGGCGGCAAGGGCCGCCTCGCAAACGGTCACATCCTCTTCGGGTGTACCTCCGCTCACGCCGATTCCACCTATGATGTCGTCACCGTCTCTTATCGGCAGGCCTCCGGGAATTGTGGTTAAACGATCATTCCAGTTCTGCGTGTTAAACCCGAACCCGGGAGTTGCGGGGTCACCAAATTTTCCTATATCAGAACTCGGCATTCTGAACGTGGCCGCTGTCCATGCCTTGTCCCGGGCGATATCAACTGTTGGAATGGGAGCATGGTCCATCCGGTGAAGAGCGACCAGGAAGCCCCTTTCATCGACTATGGCAACGCTGCACAGTGTATCGATTTCCTGGGCGCGACTTATCGCGGCTTTAATAATTTTTTTTGCCATATCTATATTCATAACCATAATGTCTGTCTCCCCGGCTTTTTTAACGCGGTTAGTCATATTCCTCGTAGATGGCGGCATACCCTGCCTGGACAACGGTAGTATCGCTTATTTCACCTACCCCGTCAGGAACCCCGCTACAGCCGATTCCGCCAATTACCTTCATTTCTTCATCTCTGATCGGATTACCGCCCGGAATAAACATAAGACGAAGTTTCGCCTGCGTAAGCAGCCCGAGCCCCCCACTGCCAGGCGTCGGCCCCATCATGCGGGGATCTATCATGCGGGCCAGCATCAGCGTTGGCGCACCGGAATAAGCTGCTGAAAAAGCCTTGTTAATCGAGATGTCCGTGGTCATCGGCCCGGCCCCGTCCATCCTGTGCACTGCTATCACCGCACCCGCCTTATCGACTACCGCTATGCTGCTCGGATAGCCGGAGAGTTCCGCCCACCTTTCGGCGGCCTGGAGCATTTTCTCCGCCATTTCAAGAGTTATTTCCTTCATGAATACATCACCCCCTCGTTTATTGGCTAGGAAGAAAGATTAGCGCTTGCTACCACGTCAGCACCGGTATTCAGCAAATCGGGCACTATAACATCGCCTATCCGGACAGGCGGTGCGACTTTTGTCCTGGCAACAACCTTCATACTTTCTACTTGGAGTGTCTTGGGTATTGGTTTATTTGTTCTTACTGCCAGCAATGGCTGCGAACTGTCCCTGGTCCGAACGGTAGCGGTAAATGTGCGAACGGGATTTTTATATTCCGCCAGGACATACCGTTCACCTTCTTTGCATTTATTGCCGGCAAAGCCGACGACTTCACCTGCGTCGTCTATGGTCAGCGTTACCTCGCACCCCAGTGGACAACCAATGCAAATGTATCTTTTCTCTGTCGCCACCTTATTTTCCTCCTCTTTTTTCGCAGTCTACGATCAATTCCCCGGTATCCCCGCTCAACTTCTTCAACGTGTCTCCGGAAAGCTCGATCTTCAACATTTCACTGGGCTTTACCGCCCGTATCCCCTTGGTCAGAACGTCTCCCACCTTGATTCTCACCTTTTCCCGGGGCTCACTGACTCGCATGTAAAGGGTTGCTTCCTGTTGGCCGCTGATGACCTGGGGAACAACGTACCTGATGTTTTCTCCCGCCTTTATTCTGACTTTACCTTCCGCTCTTTTTGTCTCATCCATGGCAAACCTGGCGGCACTTTCACCTGCCAGTTCGCTTTCCCAGGAAACATTGTCCACAAGGTCATGAACATGAAGCACGTTTCCTCCCGCGAATACACCGGGAACGGTTGTCTGCCTCGTTTCATCAACAAAAGCCCCACCGGTGACGGGATCCAAATACACACCGGCCATTATTGACAGCTCATTTTCAGGAATGAGACCGGCGGATAACAGGAGCGTGTCGCATGATATCGTTCTTTCCGTACCGGCGACAGGAACCCTGTTCTTGTCCACTTTTGCTATGGTTACCGCGTTTACTCGTTCCTCGCCATGAATATGGGTTACCGTGTGTTCAAGAAACAACGGTATCTCGAAATCATGCAGGCACTGCACCTCATTTCTGATCAGTCCGCCGACGTATGGCAGTATTTCCACCACTGCTTCCACCCGGGCTCCTTCCAACGTCAGGCGGCGCGCCATTATCATGCCGATGTCGCCGGAACCCAGAATCACGATCCTTTTGCCCGGAAGGAAACCTTCAACGTTGACAAACCTCTGGGCTGTTCCCGCTGTGAGCACACCGGCCGGCCTCGATCCGGGGATATTAAGCGCGCCCCGGCTTCTTTCCCTGCACCCCATGGCCAGTACAACGGACCTCGGCCGGAAGTTAATGAAACCTTCGCGTACATTGACCGCGCCGATTTCCCTGTTGTCTCCAAGCCTGACCACCATTGTTTCAAGAAGCGGCGTTACCCCGCTGTCCATAACCTTTTCAATAAAGCGGTGCCCGTATTCCGGGCCGGTCAGGTCCTGGTTGAAATAGAGTAACCCGAAACCGTTATGCACACACTGGTGCAGAAGTCCGCCCAGTTCTTCCGCCCGTTCCATGATAATTACTTTGTCGGCCCCCGCCTCCCTGGCCTTGATCGCGGCAGCCATTCCGGCCGGTCCGGCTCCGATTACGGCAACATCTACATCTTGCAGATTCATTGTTGTGCCTCCAGTAATTCCTTGCTCTTGTAAAGTAGATTCCTGGATTCGCCGCCTTTCTTCGTTACTTCCTCTTCGGAAATACCCAGCTCACGGGCAAGAATCTTTGTCACCCTGGGACCGCAGAATCCGCCCTGGCAACGGCCCATGCCCGGTCTGCACCTGAACTTGACCCCGTCGAGAGTCCTGGCGCCCCGCTTGATTGCTTCGACTATCTCTCCTTCTGTGACGGTTTCGCAACGGCAGACGACGTGCCCGTAGCGCGGATCCTGAGCGATAAGCTGTTTCTTCTCTTCGTCAGGAAGATCACTGAAATCCGGCATCGCCTTTTCATAGGGATCAAACTGTGGATTTTCTTCCAGGCTGAGTCCCTCTTCAGTCAATATTTCTATCATCTCCCTGGCAACCGCCGGGGCGGCGCATATTCCGGGGTAGCCGATGCTTGCGTTTATGAACCCGGGCACCCACCGTGATGCGCCGACCGTGCACTCATGCCATCCCACCTCGAAGTTGCGGAACATTATGAACCCGACAAAGGAATTAATAATATCGCCCGCCGAGATATCGGGGAGAAGCGTCTGGGCGTGCCCTAGAGCAATGTCGGCCAGCTTTTTGTCCGTGGAGTGATCATGCGCTCTTCCCAGCCGCTGCGTCAGGGGAGAAATCCCGAAAAACAAGTTGCCGTGGATGGTAGGACTCACCATGCCATTTTCCACGGAAAGTACCATGCTTTTGATCATGTCGCCCCGTTTCTTGTCCAGCACAGCCTGGTAGGCCTTGACCGGATACATGGCAAAATCGTCGGCATCAACCATTTGGGCTATATCGGCTATATATTCTCCCGCCGCGTTTATGATGTATCTGCACGTGATGGTTCCATTGTTGGTCTCTACTTCAAATTCATCAGTCCCCGCCGATATATCAATCACCTCGGTTTCCGTCAGCACATTGATGCCATTCCGTTTCGCATTGTCGACCAGCGCGATCGTCAGGCGTACCGGATCGTTGATAGCTATATTGGGGTCGTATACGCCGCCCATGAATTTTTTGTTCAGGTTGGGCTCCTGCTTCCTGATCTCGTCCCTGTCAAGAAATTGCAGCGGTTCGATATCTGGAGGAAGATATTTGTCTTGATATTCCTTGAACCTTCTCATCATCTTGTTCAGATGTTTCATCTGTTCCTTGTTTTTGAACACCTCCAGCGACCCCATTTTTTTAAAGGGTACATCGAGCTCTTGACACAGGGGCTCCATCAGGGTCATCCCGCCCCAAACGAGGCGACTGTTGTGATACTCCGGCCTGAACTCCAGAACGTTAGCACCCTGGCACATAATGGTGGAACTGCACTTCGTGATGCCCTGGCCGAAGTCCACCCCCTTTTCAACCAGGGTCGCGTCGATCTTGTACTTCGACAACTCCCTGGCTATGGCAGCACCGCCGATTCCGCCACCGATGATTAATACCTCGGTCCCTATCTGGCTCATAACTGCGCCTCCCTTTCAATGCTATCCGACCATCATTTGAGTGTTACCTATTTACGTGGCGAAAGCCCGCGTTGTCAAACAAATATTGGCCGTATCCTTGTAAAATCTTCACTGTGATTCTTGTTAACGGAAATAATCCCGCTCCTTAAGGCAGTTAAGCAACCCTTGTTTTTCGGATCACGATTCTGGGGTCTTTTCATGCACACCGCGTCGCCGATCTCTGCCGAACGCCCATAGCGCGGATATTTTCGGGTGCCAGGTAACGGGTTGTCTCGCGATCAACGTCGCTTTTCGTGAGGAAACCCGTTCTTGTCACAATACACGTCATCAAAAGCAAAGAGATAGGGGTGTCCTTGAGTGCGAAAGAACCACTGGTTCTTGTGGTTGAACCCGATCACCCTGTTCATGCCTGCAAAATCGAGCATCCAGCCATCCGCTCCTCTCACCAGGAAATAGGGATTACTTCCCCGGTCGGAAAGGGGGAAACGTATAACGGCACGGTCTTCAACCGTGATTACCTCGGCCGCGGCGAGATCCGATTCCAGTTTTCTTGACTCATTGTCCTGCTGCGCGTCCGTTACGATCCACCCGGCGAAAAACAGCCGGCTTTCAGGCGTATAAAGTTCCAGGTCGGGATCTTTGATGCGAAGACGCAGTACTTCTCCGTACTTCTCGAGCGCTGACAGCGGAGAGGGCTGGGCGTTGAACTCGGCCGCGAGAGCTGAGCGCTCTTTCTCGAGAGCGCCGCCGCCGATTTCGATCGTTGTCTCCGCGCCCGCGCCCCCGGAATAATGAATGGCATCCGTCTTTTCGCCGTTACCGGACTCTTTATGCTCCACGGTGGTGACGCCGTAGGCTTTTTCTACAAGAAGTTCATAGGCGGCCTCAATGCCGTTGCCCACTTTTCCCGACGCGAAAAATGGAACCATCTGTCTGCGCTCGATGTACCCCACAAATCCGTCGGGGAAGACGCCCTCAAGGCCGTAACCTATCTCGAGGCGCACGTGCCGACCCATATGATCGATCAGAAAAAGAACGCCTCGCGACTCCCGCGTCTTCTTTCCCAGCTCTGAACGATCGAAAATATCGACTGCTTTTTCGCTTATATCAACCGGGCTTTCTTTAAGAACGACGGTCTTGATGTGAATATCCAGTTCTTCAAGAAGTTTCTCGCCCAGGCGGGCGATACGATCCTTTTCTCCGCTTGTGAGGAGGCCTGCCCGGTCATCTACAAAATCCAGATCGTCGCCGTGATGAGAACAACCCGTACAAACCAGCACGCATGCCATCAGGAAAATGACGAGCATTCGCGTTCTCTGACGCATTCACCCTCCGCCTTTATTTGCTACCGTAATACAACCCCTGTTCACTCCCGCCGATTCGGCCCGCGGCGCGGCCTTGGTTTGCGGCGACGCTGTTTTTCATCCGGGGGCTTCTGTCCCTTGATACCCGCGTGCAAGACACGCGCGTCACGCGGGGTCTTCTCGTTCGGCGTGTCCTGCACATAATATTTTAAAATGTGGACCGCCCGCGCTTTTACCTGTCCTCACCCGGAAACAGTTTGATCTGGGATTGCATGGTCCATTCACCATTATCGTCAAGACCGGCTGATTTCTGAAATCCGCGCAGTGCTTTTTTTGAACCCGGTCCCCATTTGCCGTCGATTTTCATGCGGTAAAATCCGAGCTCCGCCAGCCTCTTCTGAATCGCCGTGGCATCGGCGGAATTCGACACGTCCAGCAATAGCCGCGTCGACGAATCTGTTTCAACAGCCATAAAGGCGGAAATGCCCTCGCCGGTGAGAAGGTTCTTCTCCACCGGATACCCGCAGGCCCGGGCGTTTCTGAACCACCTCAAGGCTTCCGTTTTGTTTGCCGACACCCCCCACCCGCGGGCGTTCATGATACCCATATAATACATGGCAAGGGCGTATTCGTTGTCCGCGGCTCTCTGAAAATGAAACAGCGCCCGCTCCTGATTTACCGGCACTCCTTCACCGAAAAGATATCTCAGTCCCATATCAACATCGGCGGGAGGATATTCCAAGTCGGCTGCTTGTGTCATCCAGTACAGGGCCTGTTCATCGCTTCGAGGAATTCCTTCTCCCTTGGCGTACATTCGACCGAGCAGGTATTGCGCCTTCGGGTTATTCATCGCCGCGGCTTTTTTATAGGAGTCGGCTGCCGCCTCGTAGTTTCCTTCATTGTACCGGCTGTCGGCTCCGGCCATGACGACAATGGAACGGGCCGCGTCGAAATGGGCTCTGCAGCCGTTCACGGCCGGCAGCATCACCACGATGACCAGGCATATGAAAAATCTGTTTTTTACCGTCCGGATCATGCTCTTTCCCCCGCCTGTATCGTAACGTCGTTATTTATTTCCTCCGCCGCCGGAAGAATTGTGGACAAGATAGCTTTCGTCGCCGCTTGAAAGAACATAGAAGGTATGGGTATCGTCCACATGAATATTGTAAACAGTTATATTGACCGACTGGCGCTCTATACTCGTTATTTCCGTCATGCCCCCGCCCGTGAGCACCATGTCGCCGGGCTTCAGGTTCCTGACTTGATTCCATCCTTTCCGGGTCAACAGCCGTTCCGTGCCCGTAGTCGCGAAGGTATCATTCAGAATGAAAAGGTGGTTTGCCTTGAATGTGTAGACTTCGACGACTGGTTTTGCCTCTATCGCGTCGTACCCGATATCGTAAGTCAGCACCATGTCGCCGGGCCTGACGTCAGCCAACCGCCTGGGAGTCCCGTCTTCCAGCAAAAGTTCCGCTTCGGCCGGGAAACATCCCCGCGACATCTCCTCTTCCGCTTCCGCTTCGGCGATGTCGGTATCCAGCCCGGATCTTCGGTTCTCCAGGCGCACGATCGCTTCGTTGTAAGCGGCGCAACGCGTGTCCGCGTTTTCGGCGTCCAGGTCGCCTGCGAGCTGCAGATAGATTCCCGCCTGTGTTTCCGTTGCTTCTATCTGCCGTTCGACTTCCTCCTTGACGCCGGGAGTTTCATCGCCGCCGGGGATGCGGGTGTCTTCCATGTGCATCTGCATTTCCTGATCCGTGGCGGCCCGAATGACGGGTACATCGTCGGCACCGGCTATCGTGGCGGCCATGCCTGGCCCCATGATGGCGGCACGATCGGGACGGTTGCGCGCGTATACATGGACAGCCCCCTCCTGCGTGGCGCCTCCCGATATGCCGTCGATGAAATAGGCGTAAAAGCTTGTCCCCCTGACCCCGAAACCCGCCGTCGGCGTCTTCACATCGAACATGCTTCCGGGCTTCAAAACGGAAACAACGCTCTTGATCTTGCCCGCGAGAAGATCGATTGTTCCCTTTCGACGTGATGTGTCAACAAGGTATTCCGTCACCCGCAATCGCGAATTGGACGCCATTCGGATAATGCTGCCGTCGATGAAGGTAATTTCGATTCGGGAAAATTTCGTGGTGCGAAGGGAATCGCCGATATAAATGTCATCGCCCTTCTGGGCGTCTTTCTCTCCGCTGGCTTCCCCGACAATTGCGACCAGGCCTGTTACGGCGGTAACCGACCCGACCGGAGCGGCAAATACCGCACGGGGAACAATGAGAAGCGCGCATAACACCACGGCACAAAGCAGGACCCGGGATCTCATCATGGCAGTCACCTCTGTCGGATTGAGTCGAGCGGTCGGGCGGAATCTGCCGGGTTCAGCGCGGCCCGGCGGTTCGCTTTACCTCGATGTACGCTGCTGCTGTTTTCAATACCAGACACCGTCGGTTCCTTCAACGTGAAACTTGCTTCATCAGAAAAAAACGTTTTGCATGACAACCGGGCCACGTCCGCTTTACCTCGAAAAATTCGGGCAGGGAACATCAGGAGAAGCTTATTCCGGTCCGACTGATTTGCGAAAAGATCCTGTTGGCTTTTGCTGTCCGGTGATGTTATCGTGCGGATATTCTCAATACCAAAGCAAATCCATCTTGAAGGAATATCGCTCAAATATGGCAACCAAAAGAAAATATGAGTGTTCTGAGTGTGATCGACTTGCAGGCAGAACAAGAATATTTGAAATTGACGGCGCGCTCGTCTGCGCGAGCTGCCTGTACGGTGAAGCGGCCCCCTTTGAAATATGGCCGATCGGGGTGGTCAAAAACACACTGCAACGAAGACGGACAGGGTTCGGAACATGCGGCCCCGACGACGTATCCCGTATTGAGCTCCTTCCATCACAGAAACGATTTCTTTATAAACTTGACGAGGAAAAACACATTACTGTCGTATATTACCTGCACGCAAGGGAAGCCGTAAAGTCAACTTTCGAGAGAGGCCTGGACGGCAAGAAAACCGGCGTTTTCGCGACACGAACTCCCGACAGGCTGTCGGGAATAGGCATTCAGGACGTGAAGCTGATAAAAATTGAAGGAGCGACGTTGTATGTCGAAGGTCTCGACGCCATCAACGGAACTCCCGTCCTCGATATAAAAATGTGCTGGAGCTCCATCAATTCCCGTGACTGACAGGCAACGCTTCGCGCGCGGTTTTCTACATTCAGTCCGCTGCTCCGCCCTGATGATGTTTCACGCCGTGCGTGTCATTCGCTTTCGGGTATGACAATTTCCATAAAACTGCCGATAATAATCGATGCAAAAAAAGTCAGAACAAGCAACGTGACGACATAAATCCATCCGAAGTAACTGACCATAATCGGCAAAAGGAACGGCTTGATGGACCTGTTATATAGAAATATGGAGATGACATAATTTCCCGCCCCTTTTTCCCTGAGATCCTTGAGCAGCGGGTACCAGGCGTATATGGGTCCCGTTGAAATCACACCCGCCGTCGCCGACAGCAGGGTCTCCCAGACACCGAATTTTCTTCCGAGGAATTGCGCCACCTTCGCCGGTTTTATGAAAAGATTGATCAGGAGCATCAATATAAAAATCAGTGAAAGAGGAACCAGCATGGCCGATAATACTGTGCCACTGCCTTTCAGGGCCGACAGCGTCTCATCGGGCGCATAAAAGAAAAGAACCGCGTAGATTGCCAGTACCGCGACCGGGAAAATAAACGCGCGGCCCGGCATCATCCTGTTTCCGCCCTGTCGGTCGACAGTACCGCTCATGCCAGCCACCTCGTCACAATATCGACGATAACAACGGTGAGCATCGCGACCGGAACAACCATCAGGAAACCCGCAGCGTTTCTCAGGAGAGCGAATTTCCTCCCGAGGGCCGCCATCTCGGCCGACAGTTGAATCACTCCCACCGTCACCCAGCTTACAATAAAGGTGGTCACGGCAAAGAGGCTTATTCCATATTTGAGCAATTCTCCGCCTATGACATAACTGTTGATAGGATTTCCGGCGAAGAGACTGCCGAGGCACGCCCCGAAAAGACTGTCCGCAATCGCGTTACCCCTGAAGACAGACAAAAGCATCTCCCTGGAAACAAACGAATCGAACAGTCCCACGATCATCACCACCCCGAGCAGGACGGGAAGCAGGGCCGTGAACTGCCTGGCGGATCGCGCAATCGCGTGCTTCAGCATATCCCTGTCGACCGAAAACGACGATGGACTGTTTCGCGAAGCCGGCTGTTCACTATCGGTTCTTCCAGACCTGTATATACCGAGAGCCTCCTTCGCCGTCCCTTTTATACCGGTTAACACTTCGATTCCGTTGTTTTCCAGTTGGCTGACGATCCCGGGGCTGCAATAGCCCGCCGCAACAGCATCCACCCCCCTGCCGATCGCTGTCACGACCACCCCGGCCGCAGCTCCGCGACTGTGCGCGTCGGTCGCTACCGACACGACATCAAACTCGTCATTCGTGCTGTCAACGATTAACAGGTATCTCGAGGAACCAATCCGATACGAAACCTGCGCGTCCAGAGTCCGGCCGTCGGCCGCGATTGCAATCTTCATGGCTTCGTCCTCACTCCCCGGTTGCTTTCACGATCATCGCCGCAGACTGTTTCCGGCCATCGAATCGCGGCGTCTGTTTCATAGCCGTCTTGCCGGACCTGATTCGGCATCCAGTGTTATTAAGTATTTGGGGATTGTATTCAAAATTCTCCCGGTGTGTATTATCATCGGGAATCGTGGTTATCATTCACATCAGCACTGGGGTAAATCGCATCACCCGTTGACCGGCGCGGCGCGCTTCGTTCACGTTATTTCACGCCACGCCCCCGGGCTGTAACCTCTTCTGGTACTGAATGTACCTCTTCAGTGCCAGGGCCGCGCTCCGGATTGACAGGAACACGGGGAACCCCTCCTTTGTAAGAGTTTCCCCTATCTCGCGCGCCATTTCCTTTGTTTTGTCGCTGGCAAAAGAATGCAGAAGCACCGCCAGTGGTTTGTTGACTTTATTTTTTATATCTATGATCAGTGACTGGTAAACCCCGATCATGAGCTCCTTGATTTCTTCATTCATGAGGCCGAAATGATCGAACGCAACATGCAGAACCAGGAAATCAACGTTTTTTTCTTCTTCGATCATTTTGATCGTTTTTAAAAACGTGTCCGGACTTTCAAAATTATTGATATCGATGGGGTTTTTAAATATTCTGCCGGCTTCCGACGAATAGAGGCCGATTAATTGCTCCAGTGTTTTTACTGAAAACCTTGGCAATGACAGCCCTTCTCGGGAAAACTCGTCGGCAAGAATAACGCTGGCGCCGCCCCCGATGCCCGCGATTGCCGCGTTTTCCCCGGTGGGAGGGGACATATGAAGAAAGGCCAGCGTCATGTCGATCATTTCCTCAATGCTGTGAACCTGAACGGCGCCCGCCTGTTTCAAGAGGCCTTCCCAGACCTGGGTTGAACCGGCCAGCGCCGTGGTGTGAGACACGGCGATATCCGCCCCGACTTCAGACACACCGACTTTAAAAATAATGACGGGCTTGATTTCCGCGGCGGCCCTGACAGCCCGCAGGAAGCGGGGTCCGTCCTTGATCCCTTCAATATACGCCGTAATGATTTCCGTGTCGTTGTCGTGGGCAAAATACTCCATGAAATCCGATTCGTTGAGGTCGACTCCGTTCCCCATGCTGATGACCTTGCTGAAGCGTACTCCTCTCGAATTGCCTTCCGCAATTGCGTGTGAGGCGTTTCCGCCACTCTGGGAAATCATGCCGACGGAGCCGCTTTCCTTCGAGGCGTTCGCGTTGAATGTCATGCCGCCCTTCGGGCAATACACGCCGAGGCAATTGGGACCGATAATGCGAACACCGAGCTCGCGCGCCTTTCTTACTATCTCCTCCTGCAGTTTTGTTCCCTCGGTGTTCCCGGTCTCGCTGAATCCGGAGGTAAAAAAATGAATGATCTTTACTCCCCTGGCCGCTGCGTCTTCCACCAGCCGGGGCGCGTTCTTCGCCGGGACCGCCGATATGACATAGTCTACATGGTCCGGTATATCCCGCAGCGTCTTGTAGACCTTCAGGCCCTTTACCTCGCCTCCCCTGGGATTGAGGGGATACATTCTGCCCGGATATCCAAAGTCTTGCAGCGCTTCCAGGAACATCAGGCCGGGGTTAAACGACGAATCGGCGTTTTTCACCCCGGCGACCGCTATGGATTCCGGTTGAAACAAATAATCAAGATCGGGAAATTCCATGACATCCTTCCTCGTTACTGGTTGCTCGTGGTTATCGTCATCAGTCCTCTCGCGTGATATATGACGTTACACCTTTCCCCGGGGGAAAGTGTAACGCGCCGCGGGCGAACTACTTTCGCTTGAGATAATGTACGGACGTTAAAACGGGGTGCTTATACATCATGCGCGGACCCGAATATTTCATGACGGTCCTGATTTTCTCTCTCATCTCCGGTTTGTAACAGTGCACGGTACAATCGGAACACCTCGGCTTATTTTCTCCGAAGGGACATTTCTCAACGCGTTTCAGCGCGTAATCAAGGAGTTCGCTGCAATCCGGGCACAATTCTTCCCTGCCGCCGTGGTGAGCCCGGCAGAATATCTCGATCATCACCTCGAGGGTTTTACCTTCCGTTGTCATCATTGCCGTTTCCTCACCGGGTGAAACGATCGCCGAAAGGCGCGGCTCACGCATCAAGACCCTTGCAGAATCCCTCGCAACCGGCACTATCGTCATATATCCGCAGGGAGAGCTTTGCACAACTCCCCCATTATTCTTTACCCTCACGTCCAAGCCGTCCCCGAAAAAC
>DSBH01000197.1 GCA_011056825.1 Deltaproteobacteria bacterium
ATGGAAAACCAGGTCGATGAACAAGTAAAGCGTGAACGCGCCCGTACCTTGCGGAAACTGGGATCTGAAAAAAGGACGGCATTCCTGAACCGGTCACTGGGATCGGGCCTCTCCGTTCTCGTTGAGCGGAAGCGGGACAGGACAACGGGACTCTTCAGGGGATTTTCCGATACCTATATTCCTGTTTGTCTTGAAAACGGAGACAGTTCTCTGTTCAACCGTATCGTCACGGTGAAGGCCGAAACCATCAAGGCAAACAACATTCTTGGAAAGGTAAACGCGAATGGATGAGTCCCGAAGAGAAACCCTTCAACGGCTTGAACGAGCCCTCGGCTGCCGCCCTTTCCGCGACCTGTCACTGCTCGACACGGCCCTGACCCATCGCTCCTTCGTGAACGAAAACCGCCGGGCGGATCTCAACGACAACGAACGCCTGGAGTTCCTCGGCGACGCTGTGCTCCAGCTCTCGGTCAGCGAACTGCTGTACCGCCGTTTTCCTGATTCGTCCGAAGGCGATCTCTCCAAAATCCGTGCCTCCCTCGTGACCGAGCAATCCCTGGCACGCCTTGCCCGACAATACGATCTGGGAAACTACCTGCTTTTGGGGCGTGGTGAAAACCAGTCGGGAGGCAGGGACAAAGATTCGATCCTGGCGGACGCCTTCGAGGCGGTCATCGCGGCCTTTTTTCTCGACCATGGGTACGAAGAAGTGCTGGTCGCTGTGGAGGACATTGTCGCACCCGTCCTCGACGCCGTGAAGACGGGCCCGAACTATAACGATTTCAAGTCGAACCTGCAGGAAATCTCTCATCGCCTGTTCCAGGCTGCCCCGCAATACCGCGTTGTCGAAACTTCTGGACCGGATCATGAGAGGATCTACCTGGTGGAAGTCCGGGTCGGCGCCGAGGTGAAAGCAACCGGCTCGGGAAAAAGCAAGAAGGAAGCGGAACAACTGGCGGCCGGTCGGGCGTTGGAATATCTTGACCAGCCGGATGGCGGAGAAACGCCGTGAAGCACCTGATCATTCCATTATTCATTATGAATCGGGGCTGTCCGAACCGTTGCGTTTTCTGCAATGAGCGCATTACAGCCGGCGATTTCGATCCCGCCGTCGAGGCGCCGGTTTTCAGGCACACGGTTGAAAGTCACCTGGCTGGAGGACGCGGACGTTTCGACCGGGTCCAGGTAGCATTTTACGGCGGCAATTTCACGGGCCTCGACCTCGGCAACCAGCAGGAATTACTTGATCTCGTTCAGCCGTATCTTGAACGTAAAGAGGTCGATTCTATTCGGCTTTCGACGCGACCTGACCACATAGACGAGCCGGGCCTTCGTTTTCTCAAGGCGCGCGGCGTCAGGACCATTGAAATCGGGGCTCAGTCCATGAACGACGAGGTACTTCGGCTCGCCGGCCGCGGGCATGACGCTGCTGCGGTACGACGATCCGTGACACTCCTTAAAGAAGAAGGCTTCGAAACGGGAATCCATCTCATGGCCGGTCTTCCGGGAGACAACAAAGAACGGTTTCTTGAGGGTGTCGACGAAATTATCGGCCTCGCCCCCGACACCGTTCGTATTCACCCCACGATTGTGCTGCGGGGAACAATTCTCGAAAAGTGGTACAAGGAAGGTCGCTACCATCCGCTCACGCTCGACGAGGCCGTTGATCTCTGCGCCGCCGCCCTGCTTCGATTCAAGTCGGCAGGCATTCCCGTCATCAGGCTGGGTCTTCATATTACCGACGAAATGAGAGAATCATCGAACGTCGTCGCCGGCCCCCTTCACCCGGCCTTCCGCTCGCTCGCTGAGGAAAAGCTGTTTCTCGACGCGGCCCTGGAATTGTTGAAGACAATACCGCCTGATGCCGTTGAAGTTCGATTTTCTACGTCGCCCCGGGACCTGTCGCTTTTCAAAGGCACCCGCAAACGAAACATGGACGCCCTGGCGAAAATACGCCCCGGTTTCACGGTCACCGTCGACGCGGACCCGTCGCTGCCCCGTGACACGCTAAAGATCACGGTCGACAGGGGCCGACATGAACGGGCGCTCGGTCTTCCGGAGATTCTTCGTGCCAAATGAAACGGAATCTGCTAGAAAGCGTCCTCACTGAAAGCACCAGGTGAAAATTTTTATTATTATATACAATATTTTCACATAACCGGCCCGTATACATTCAGGCCGCAGGAACAGGAAGCCAATGTCGAAATCGGGTTTTGCCGGCATCGTAGGCCGACCGAACGTGGGTAAATCGACGCTGCTCAACTGCATCGTCGGTGAAAAAATCGCAATCGCGACCCATAAGGCCCAGACCACGAGAAACAGGATAACGGGCATATTGAACGCCCCCGAAGGCCAGTGCGTGTTCATCGACACGCCCGGCATTCACCGCCCGAAAAACAGGCTGGGACGTTCCATGGTGTCAACCGCCGTGACAGCCCTGTCCGAGGCTGACGTGGTCCTGTTTCTTATTGAGGCCGGCCGGGGGCCTACGGACGACGATCGGCTCGTGTTGAAATCACTGGTGAAACAATCCTCTCCTGTCATCCTGGTGATCAACAAGATTGACCAGGTCAAAAAGGGCGATCTTTTGCCCTATATCGACCGCGTGAAAGAACTTCTTCCCTTTCGGGCCATCGTCCCTCTGTCCGCCCTGGGCGGGTTTAACGTGGACGTCCTGCTGAAGGAGCTGTGGGAGCTGCTGCCCGAAGGACCGCCCTTCTTCCCCGACGATATGATTACCGAGCAGTCGGAACGGTTCATGGCGGCGGAAATGATCAGGGAACTGATTACACTGCGCACCCACCAGGAACTTCCCTACACCACGGCCGTCTCAATCGACTATTTCAAGGAAGACGAAGAAAAGAATCTCCTGAGAATCGGCGCGACCATCCTGGTGGCAAAAAAATCCCAGAAGGGAATAATCATCGGGAAGAACGGCGCGATGCTCAAACAGATCGGAACCGGCGCCCGCCTTGCCATGGAACGGTTTTTCGGCACGCGCGTCTTTCTGGAACTTTTCGTGAAAGTCAGGAAGGACTGGCACGAAGACGACGGCGCTTTGCGCGAACTGGGGTACCGCTGACATGAAACCTCTTGTCGCCATCGTGGGCAGGCCCAACGTTGGAAAATCAACGCTGTTCAACAGGCTGTCGGACACCACGAAGGCCATCGTCATCGACCAGCCCGGAGCGACCCGTGACCGTAACTACGGCGAGTCGTCCTGGAACGGACAGTATTTTCGCATCGTCGACACGGGCGGTTTTGAACCATTGTCCAGGGAAACGATGCTCGAACAGATGAGGAATCAGACCGCTCTCGCCATCGAGGAAGCCCAGGCCATCATCTTTCTTATGGACGGAACGACGGGAATAACGCCATCGGACGAAGAAATCGCCGATCTCCTGCGCAGAACGGACAAACCCGTCTTTTACGTTGTGAACAAGGTCGATAGTCCCAGACACGAAGCAGCGGCTCTGGATTTCTATCGCCTCGGCGTCGAACAAATCTATACAGTATCATCGCAGCACGGTCTCGGCGTTGGCGATCTCATGGACGACGTGGCGGCAGCAATGCCCGGATCGGAAGAGGACGAGGAGGATCACGGGGGCCGGATTCGAATCGCTGTCACGGGCCGGCCGAACGTGGGAAAATCTTCATTGGTGAACGCCATGCTCGGATACGAACGGACCATCGTAAACATTGAGCCCGGAACGACGAGAGACCCCATCGATACTCCCTTTGACGTCGGAGACATGCGTTACACCTTGATCGACACGGCGGGCATCAGAAAAAAGAGCCGCGTCAGCATGAAACTTGAACGATACTCCGTGGTGGGAGTTCTGAAAACGCTGGAACGCTGCGACGTGGCGCTGGTTCTGATCGACGCTGAATCAGGCGTTACGGACCAGGATGCTAAAATCGCCGGTCTCTCCTATGAACGAGGCGTGGCTACTGTCATCATCATCAACAAGTGGGATCTGGTCGAAAAGGACAACTCGACGCTTGGCGTGTATGTGAGGCACGTTCGGGAAAGCTTGAAATTCCTGGGCTTCGCGCCGATCATAACCACGTCGGCGCTCACGGGACAGCGGGTTCCGAAAATCTTCGGAATCATCGACGGCGTCTACGAGCAATACACGCGGCGCGTTTCCACGGCGGCTTTCAACAAGGCCCTCGCGGAATTTACTTCCCGGAAATCTCTCTCACGCCATCGGGGGAAACCGAACAGCATATCCTATGGAGCCCAGACATCGGTCAGGCCGCCGACTTTCGTTCTCTTCGCCCGGGAACCGTCAGCCGTCCATTTTTCATACCGGCGTTACCTTTCCAACCGTATTCGGGAAACATTCGGTTTTGACCAGGTACCCGTCAGGCTTATCCTTCGAAAAAAGGGCGGGAAAGAATAACCGCGGTCGTTGGTGTCCTGCAGTCGATGAATGTTTACCTCAAGCCGGCCTGAGCGCTCCAATGGCTTCTTTGATCCTCTTAAGACCCTGCTCGATGTTTTCCATCGAGGTGGCGTACGACAACCGGATATGGTTGTCATTACCGAAATCGGCGCCGGGAATGACTGCGACGCGGGCCACGTCCAGCAGGTAGGACGTGAGCGACGCGGAGTCGCTCACCCGGTGATCCTCGCCTGCCATGCCGTACAGGCCGGATACGTTGGGGAAAACGTAGAAAGCGCCCTCAGGTTTACGACACTTCACGCCCGGCATCCCGTTCAGAGCATCCACGATAACATCGCGCCGTTTGTGGAATTCCTTGACCATAATTTCCGTCGGCGCCTGATCGCCCTGCAGAGCCGCCAGCGCGGCTTTCTGTGAAATAGAGGCCGGGTTCGACGTGTTCTGGCTCTGTAGTTTCGACACAGCTGCTATGACCTGCCTCGGCCCCGCGGCGTAGCCGATGCGCCAGCCCGTCATGGAATACGCCTTCGACACGCCGTTCACAACAAACGAACACGCTTTCAACTCATCGTCAAGCTGCGCCATAGTGACGAACGAGACACCGTCGTAAATTATTTTTTCATAAATATCGTCGCTTATGACGGCAAGTTTGTGTTTCTTGACTATCTCGCCGATTTCGCGCAGATCGTCACGCGTGTAGGCGGCACCGGTGGGATTCGAGGGACTGTTGATGATGACGCCTCTTGTTCTGTCAGTCACGGCCTCTTCGAGTTCGGCGGGAGTCATTTTGAACCCGTTTTCCTCTTTCGTGTCGACGATCACCGGCACCGCGTCGGCAAGCAGCACGATGGCGGGATAGGACACCCAGTAGGGAGCGGGAACAATCACCTCGTCCCCTTTTTCGAACAGGACCTGTGCCAGGTTATACAGTGAATGCTTCGCTCCGCAGGATACGCAGATGTCAGCCTTTTCATAGGAGAGCCCGTTGTCGTTCAAAAGCTTCTCAACGACTGCCTGCTTGAGTTCGTCCGTACCGGACGCGGGCGTGTATTTCGTGAATCCCTCGTGAATCGCGGCTACTGCCGCTTCCTTGATGTAATCCGGCGTGTCGAAATCCGGTTCGCCTGCGCCGAAGCTGATCACGTCGATTCCTTCGGCCCGCATGGCATTGGCTTTCGCGGTAATCGCCAATGTCGGCGACGGTTTGATCCTGTCCGCCCGTTCGGCTAGTTTCATGGAAATACAAGGCTCCTTGCGTGTTTTATCGTTTATTGCCCGTCTAGAAAGCCGCGCCATCCGGACCGACGGTTTTCAGACCTTGTTCCTTTTCCGCCCGTTATTTTCCTTCATGAGGGGAAATTTTTCTTTCAGCCTCATGAGTACGTCGTCCGGCACCATGCCCCGCACGGACCCGCCGAAAGCGGCAGCCTCCTTGATGATTCGCGAATTACAATAGAACCACTTCGACCCTGTCATCAGGAATACTGTCTCGATCTGCCGGTCGAGTCGCCGGTTCATGAGGGCCAGCTGAAACTCGTATTCAAAATCCGACATGGCCCGCAGGCCCCTGAGAATGACGCAGGCATCGACTTCGGCAAGAAAATCAACCAGCAGACCCGAGTAGGTGGCAACTTCAAGCCGGCTGTTGTCGACGATAATCTCCCTGATCATCTCTATACGCTCATCCACGGTAAAGAGCGCCGATTTCGTCGGATTGGTTCCGACGGCGATGACAATCTTGTCGAATATTCTGAGCCCCCTGTTGATGATGTCAATATGGCCGTTCGTTATGGGATCGAACGAACCGGGATATACCGCTGTCTTACCCATCCTTATCTCCTTGATCGATGCCGGCGAAAAATGAAAGTACCGTGTCCCCGTAACCTCTCCGGTCCTTCAGTATAAGACCGCCTCTACCATCGCATTGTTCCCTTGCCGAGTGTTCAACAACAATGATGCCGCCCGGCGCGAGAAGCGAGGATTCGTACAGCACATCAGCCGCGCGTTCCGCCAGCCCCCGTTCATACGGCGGGTCGGCGAATATCACGTCGAACCGCTCGCCCCGCTCTCGCAACAACGCTGTTCCCCGGTCGAAAGACGCCTTGATTATCTCGAAACGGTCACCGAAACCACACCGTTCAATGTTCGTGCGTATTACCGCCGCGTGAGAGAAACGTATCTCAATAAACATAGCGGCGGCCGCTCCCCTGCTGAGTGCTTCGATCCCCACGTTGCCTGTTCCGGCAAACATGTCGAGAAAGCGCACACCTTCAACCGATCCTAAAATATTAAAAAGAGCTTCCTTCACACGGTCCGAGGTAATCCTGATTTGACCACCCCGCGGAACCGTTAATTTTCTCCCCCGGGCCTCACCGGCTGATATTTTCATGTTTCAGGAAAGATAGCGCTCGGCCAGTAACTCAGCGATCTGCACGGCGTTGAGCGCCGCACCCTTTCTGATATTATCCGAAACGATCCACATATTGATGCCGTTCTCTATTGATTCGTCTTCCCTGATGCGCCCCACAAACGTTTCATTCCTGCCGGCCGCGTCGAGAGCCAGCGGATACTCCGCCTTCGAGGGATTATCGACGACTTTCACGCCCGGCATGTTTGAAAGTACCCTTCGGGCCTCGTCGACTGAAATCTTTTTTATTGTTTCCACGTTGACGGATTCCGAGTGGCCGTAAAAAACAGGAACCCGCACGGCGGTCGCCGTCACGGCAATGGATTGATCGTGAAGAATCTTCCTGGTTTCATTCACCATCTTCATTTCTTCCTTGGTATAACCGTTATCGAGAAACACGTCGATGTGAGGAAGACAGTTGAAGGCGATGGCGTGGGGATACACGGACAGTTCCGGCTCGCCGCCGTCAAGCATGTTACGCGACTGTTCCTCCAGCTCGTCGATGGCTTTCTTTCCCGACCCGGACACTGCCTGGTAGGTTGATACCACGATCCGCTTGATGCCGGCTGCATCCTGAATTGGTTTCAGGGCGACCATCATCTGGATGGTAGAACAGTTCGGATTGGCGATAATGCCCTTGTTACGGTACAAAGCGATGTCTTCCGGATTGACTTCCGGAACAACCAGGGGAATGTCGGGCTCCATGCGAAAGGCGCTCGTATTGTCGATGACGACGCATCCGGCGCGGGCCGCCGGCGGCGCAAAACGCTTACTGACTTCACCGCCCGGCGAAAAAAGGCCGATATCGATACCCTTGAATGATTCTTCTGTTAATACCTCGATGGGGCGGGGCGTACCCCTGAAATTTAACTCCTTCCCGCGTGAACGCTCGGATGCGAGCAGGTGAATCTCCCCGACGGGAAAATCGCGTTCTTCGAGAATTTGAATCATCCTGTTACCAACGGCGCCGGTGGCGCCGACAACCGCCACGTTGAATTTTTTCATCAGTTCAACACCTTCTTCAATAATTTTTCATAATGTCGACACGGTTCGTCACTGCGGCGCCGCCCTGCTGCCTTCAGAACCCGTGTTTCTCCCGTGGTTCGGGCACCGGTTCCTCTTTCCTGCCGCCGACGGCTCGGAAAACAGTCCAGGATGGTCCTGAAAGCATGTATGCGAGGGCAAAGGCAAAGAGCATTACCTGCGGGTGCATGACGATAACGACAAATATAAGAACAATCGAGACAAACGTCATGAATGGTTTACGGGCGAAAAAGTCAAGATCCTTGAAACTGTAATAGCGTATGTTGCTTACCATCAGCAGAGACAGGGCAATCATGGCGAAGGGTATAACGGGGTGCGTGAACATGCCCGTTCCTCCCATAAATTCCCGAAAAACAACGGTGGACGCCACCATCATGGCCGCCGCCGGTATGGGCAACCCCACGAACGTTTTCCCGTCCATGGCAGGCGACTGCACATTGAACCGGGCCAGGCGAAGCGCGCCGCACACGACGAAGAAAAAGGACATAATCCATCCCGCCCGTCCGTAGGGCGAAAGCGCCCAGAGATAGGCCAGCAGCGCCGGCGCCATGCCGAATGAAACAAGATCCGAGAGGGAGTCGTATTCAATACCGAAACGGCTCGTGGTCTTCGTAAAACGCGCTATTTTTCCGTCCAGCCCGTCGAGCACGCAGGCGATCATGATCAGGACCGCAGCCCATGCGTACTGCCCGTTTAAGGCGGAGATAATGGAGAAAAAGCCGAAAAAAATATTCCCCGTCGTAAAGAGATTCGGCAGAATGTAAATCCCCTTCTTCATAGCATCCCGTTCTTTTGTTTTGTTTCGCCTCATTGCAGAAATCCTATCACTGTAGCACCGGCCTTCACTTTATCGCCCGGCGACACAATAATCCTCGTACCGCGGGGTGCAAACACCTCGAGTCGAGAACCGAACCGTATCATGCCGAAACGCTCCCCCCTTGTCACTCGCATACCTTCTTCCAGCCAGCAGACGATCCGCCTCGCCACCAGGCCGGCGATTTGCACAACCCTTATTTCTCCGCTGTCATCGGTGGTAATAGTCACAGCGTTACTCTCGTTTTCCGTCGAGGCCTTGTCCAGGTTTGCCGCAAAAAACTTGCCTTCGCGATAACTTATTTTTTTCACCTGTCCCGAACAGGGCACCCTGTTTACGTGCACGTTGAAAAGGCTCATAAAAATACTCACCTTCGTGAATCCCTCCGGGAATCCGTCCATCCCCTTTCCTTCTTCGATCTTCAGTATGCGACCGTCGGCGGGCGATGCGATTCCCTTGTCCTCGTCGGGAATGTTTCTTTCCGGATTCCGGAAGAACCAGATCACGAAAACCGCCAGCAAACCGGAAAGTGTTGCGGCGACATACCACGAAAGAACGGCGAAAAGGCAAGCCAAAAGAGCGAATGGAATAAAGAAGAGGAAGCCTTCCGGCATGATCGGGTAGGCGTGGTTTTTCATCAATACTGTCCTCGTTTCATTATTCCGGTCCTTTTTCACAGCCCCGCGGCCATCCCGGTTTCTTACCGCCCGACATAGGACGGTCGAAGGTAGCGCGGCATCACTTCAAGAGGAGTGATGATATCACCACCACGGCTTTTTTTCAATCCGATACGACCGACTGACGACGCGCGCACGCGGTTTGACAGCGACCCCGCGAAATTCGCCCGTTCTTTCAGTACGTCCCGTATCGTCGCCTCGTACACTTCCGCGCCGTCTCCCATGAAAAGAATGTCGTCTTCGAGGTTTTCAAGAAATTCGAGTGGCTTGACGGCCCGTTCTTCGTCGACAAGCTCGAGGAACCCGTCCGGATCCGGCCGGTAGAGGGCCGTATAGACTTCACTTCGGCGGGCATCCAGCATCGGGCAGATCACGAGGGGCGACAGGATACCGTTCATGGCGAGTGCTTCCAGTGAAGAAACACCAACAAGGGAACGCTCAAAAGCGCGTGCGAGTCCTTTTGCTGTGCTGAGACCGACCCGAACCCCCGTGAATGAACCGGGCCCTGTCGCGCAGGCAAAAAGATCGATGTCCCGTGCAACATATCCCGCCTCGTCAAGCACGTGCGCGATGGCCGGCAGAAGCGTTTCCGCGTGCTGCTTACCTGCATCGGCGAACAGTTCCGCCACGAGCTGATCATCCTGCAAAAGGGCGACGCTCATCGTCCGGGAGGTCGTATCCAGGGCAAGTGTAAGCACTGCCTGCTAATCCCCCCATATCTTGACGATATCGTTGTAGGTAACCCAGAACATGAGAAGGATCAGGAGAAAAAATCCTGCCGTTTGCGCGGCCTCGCGCCACTTGATGTTCACCTCTCTTTTCGTCACCAGTTCGATGACAAAAAACATGAGGTGCCCTCCGTCAAGCACCGGGATTGGAAGCAGATTGAGAACACCCAGATTCACGCTGAGAATGGCCATGAAAAAAAGAAACGGCACGAAGCCCTGTCGGGCTACGTCGCCTGACATTTTCGCGATAAATATGGGTCCTCCCAGCTCCTTCGGCGAAACGACGCGCTGAACAATCTTGACGATGCTCAAATAGGTGAGTTTCGTAAACCACCAGGTCTCGCCGATACCGGCCAGCACCGCGCCGAACGGGCCCTTCCGCTGAAGGAACGTCTCGTTCGACATGCCGATGCCGATAACGTAGCTTGTCTCCGGTTCTCCGAAGATATTTGGTACTTCAGCCTGTTGCGGCGTAACAGTCAACCTGTTTTCGGCGCCATTCCGTTCTACAGTGACGGTCAGTGTTTCACCGCCGCTGGAACGTATCGTTTCCGCCATTTCTTCCCAGTTTGAAACAGTTACCCCGTCTATTTCCCGAACGAGGTCTCCTTCCTGAATCCCGGCGACGGCGGCTGGACTTTCCGGTTGTACCGCGCCTACTCTGGCGGTGGTAACGGGAACGCCGGCAGCGAATATAACCGCGAAGGCAACGGCTGCGAAGAGAAAATTAAACGCCGGGCCAGCGGCAACGATGGCCATTCTCTTATAAACCGACTGCTCGGCGAACGAACGCTTTTTGTCCTCCTCCGAGAGCTCCTCCCCGTCCGTTTCCCCTAAAAGTTTGACATAGCCCCCCAACGGTATCGCCGATATGGCATACTCCGTTTCGCCGTACTTTTTTCCCACTATTTTCGGACCGAACCCGAGGGAAAATTTAAGTACCCCCACACCGCTCCACTTGGCCACAAGAAAATGGCCGAGTTCGTGAACGAAAATCAGGATCCCCAGCACGACAATTACTGATAGTATATTAATGCCGATCACGATCTTCCTTTCACTACAACACGTCTTTTTATTATGATACCCGCCTTTGCGGCGTCTGTACAGATTATTGTATTTTCCTCCCGGAATCCTTATTGTTATTGGATTCCCGGGCAGGCGCAGGACCGCTCTCCTTTGTCCTCGGTGGCCCTGCTTTTTGCATGGTATCGACACGTTTCTTCGCGTGATCGCGGGCCCATCGGTCAGCCGCAAGCACCGCTTTCATGGAAAACGTACCGCCTCTTTCAAGCGCCCGCAGCGTTTCCTCAGCTATCACTGGAATGTCGGTAAACCGAAGGCGCTCCGCGAGAAAAGCTTCGACGGCGATCTCGTTGGCGGCGTTGAGAACCGCGGGCGCCGTCCCCCCCCTTCGCGCTGCTTCTCCGGCGATTCTCATACAGGGAAATTTTTCGTAGTCAGGCGAAAGAAACGTGAGCGCGCCTGCCGCTGACAAGTCAAGTTCAGGCAGCGCCAGATCCATGCGTTCAGGATAACTGATCGCGTAGGCGATGGGTATCCTCATGTCGGGAATTCCCATCTGGGCAAGCACGGACCCGTCGCGATAGACCACCATGGAATGCACGATGCTTTCGGGGTGTATAACCACGTCAATCAGATCGACGTCCATGGAAAAGAGGTGCATGGCCTCAATTATTTCCAGTCCTTTGTTCATCATGGTCGCAGAATCAATTGTTATTTTCGAGCCCATACGCCAGTTCGGGTGTCGCAGGGCCTCACGAGGCGTCACCGCCTCAAGATCCGCTGCGTCGCGCCGGAAGAACGGTCCGCCCGACGCGGTAAGAACCAGCTTTCTCACTCCACGCCTCGGATGTCCTTCCAGACACTGGAATATCGCGCTGTGTTCGCTGTCGACCGGGAGGATGCGGACGCCGCGGGACCTGGCTTTTTCCAGCACCAGATCACCCGCCATCACCATCGTTTCCTTGTTCGCCAGGGCGACATCACTTCCCGCTTCGACGGCGGCCATCGTGGGCAGCAGTCCCGCCGCTCCTGACATTGCGGAAATGACCATGTCAACATCCTTCAGTGCGGCCAGCTCCCTGTATCCCTCCTCACCGAAGAGTACCGACGTTCTTGACGAAGAACCCAGCATGTCGACGAGAGCGGCCGCCTTTTCTTCGTCGGCTACCGCAGCCGCCTTCGGCCTGAATCGTTCGATCTGTTTCCGAAGAAGCTCGATATTGCTGTGGCCCGCGAGTCCGGCGACAGAGAACTCCGCCTCATCACGGGCGATGACGTCAAGCGCGTTGGTTCCGATTGACCCGGTCGAACCGAGAATGGAGAGTGTTTTCATATCACCAGAAAGAATTGCTTGTAATAGTACACGAAGGGAGCCATGAATATGAACGAATCAAGCCGGTCAAGTATTCCGCCGTGTCCCGGAATCAGAAAGCCGGAATCCTTGACATTGAACGTTCTTTTAACGGCTGACTCCGACAGGTCGCCCAGTTGTCCGAATATGCTTCCCAGAACCCCCATTGCGGCCGCGTGCCCCATCCCCATCC
>DSBH01000070.1 GCA_011056825.1 Deltaproteobacteria bacterium
ATACATAATCTCCTCACGGGAACTGCTTTCCGGGCGAGGCACGCGAATTTTCAACGAGTGTATCCTGTTCAAACCTGCCCCGCGGCGACCATGGCCGCCATCATAAAAACCGAAGAGCGCAACCTTGAATCTTGAGCCCGGGTTCCCGCCGGGGGAAACATCATGTCGGGGATAAAGCGATAGGCAGACAATCGATGTCTGATCGCACAAAAAGAAAGGAGACAGAAATATGGGAGTAAAGACGTATGACGAGTATCTTGATCGGCTGAAGAAGTTGAAGAAAAACATCTACATAGGCGGTGACAAGTGCGACAGGATGGACGAGCGGCTTGCGGCGCAGTTGCGCGTGATACGGGAAACATACGACCGGGCGAATGATCCTGAATGGGATGGCCTCGCCACCGCTATATCGCACCTGAACGGAGAAAAAATAAACAGATTTACTCACATTCACCAAAGCGTCGATGATCTCCTGAAAAAACAGTTGATGACCAGGCTCATATGCCACCGTGTCGGCGGCTGTATCATGAGATGCATGGGCATAGACTCCATGAACGCTTTGTCCGTCGTCACCTACGAGATGGACCAGGCCCTGGGCACCGACACCAACAAGAATTTCCTGAAATATCTTCAGTACTGGCAGGATAACGACATAACCGCGAACTGCGCCCAGACTGACGTGAAGGGCGACCGCCTGAAAAGACCCCACGCCCAGGCTGATCCCGATCTTTACCTGAGAATAGTCGAAAGCAGGCCTGACGGGATCGTCGTGAGGGGAGCAAAAATCGACAACACGACCGCCCCGGTCAGCGACGAGATCATAGCCATACCGACGCGGTTCATGTCCGACAAGGACAGCGAATACGCCGTCGCCTTTGCTGTCCCGGCCGACTGGGACGGTGTAAAGATGCTGGTCAGACCGGCATACAACCACAAGCGGAAATATCAGCAGGCCCCTATTGCTGAAATAGGAGACGCCGAATCGTTTACCATTTTTGATGATGTCTTTGTGCCGAGGGAACGCGTCTTTCTCGATGGGAAAGGCGACCCCCGCCAGACACCCTACGCGGGTTTTCTCGCCCTGCTTTTCGCGCATTATCACAGGCATTCCTATACGGGTTGTAAACCGGCCACGTCGGAAGTACTGGCAAGCGCGGCTGCTCTCGCGGCCGAGTATAACGGGATCGAAAAAGAGGACCATGCCAGGGAGAAGATATCTCACATGGTGGGCGTGGCGGAACTTGTCTTTGCAGCCGGCCAGATGAGCGCCTATCGTGCCGAGAAATCGTCGTCCGGAACATACATTCCCGACGAAGTTCTGACCAATGCCGGCAGAAGACTCGCGGGTGAAGAAATTTACAACGAGTATAAGATTGTCGCCGATCTCGCGGGCGGGCTCTGCGCCACTCTGCCTTTCGAGGAAGAATTTTTCTCTGAAGAGACGGGAGCGCTTGCCAACAAGTACCTGATGAGAAATCCCGCGATAACCGCTGAAAACCAGCAGCGTTGTTTCCGCGGCCTGGAGAACCTCATTGTCGGGGAGATGGCAGGCGTGGCGCAGGTTGCCGGGCTCCACGGCGGCGGATCGCCGCAGATGGAAACCATCACCATGATGGCGAGATATGACCTCGAAAAATTAAAAAGCATATCGAAATATCTCTTCGGCATAGAGGAGAAACTGCCGCTTTATGACAGACCCACGGTGACTCCCCGCAAGATGCTGGAGAAATTTCAAAAACTATACGGTTCGCCGAAAAAGTAAACGGGGATTTTCCGGACGTCCGACGTTCTGAAATCCCATACCGGCGATCACGTCAACAAAAGAGGCGCCCGGGACATCACGTTCCGGGCGCCTCTTTTGTTAATCCACAGGCATTCCTCGTTCAAGAACGCCTGATGTCTTCATACGACTTTCCCACGTCATTCCTCGCGCGTCAAATAGACAGGGCGCACTCGAACCCACTGTGGATGGCATCGATCGCCTTGCCGATTTCATTACAGTCGCCTATCGTATAAACATCTGTTTTCCCTTCCAGCAGATCCTTCAACGAGCGCTCCGGAACCATGCCTTTCGTGTAAACCACAAAATCGATATCCTCCAGAACGCGTTCCTCGGAACCCGTTCTGATTCTAACCGCGTTACCCTCAACGTTCACCACGTCCGAATCGGTAATAACCGGAATGTTCAGCTCCTTTAGCGCCTTCAACAGGAAATTTCTCGACATCGGTTCCATGGCGGGTGCTATCTCCCGCGTCTTTTTGATGATGGTTACATCGTTCCCGTGCCTTGCGAGAATCTCTGCTATTTCTGCTCCAATGAAACCACCTCCGACAATAACCCCTTTCTGATTTCCGGGCATATTTTTCTCTTTCAGTATTTCCGCCCAGTGCCACTGTTCCATACCGGGAATGGCGGGAATTTTCGGATGAGAACCCGTGGCCAGTATCACGACGTCGAACGTGTCCGCAAGCTCCCGAGGATCCGGTTCCTTTCGAACGATTGTAATTTTTTCTTCGGTCTGTTGTATCAGGTAATCACGAATTTTTTTGAGACTTCCTTTCCGTGGCGTCAGATACGACAGATTGAGCAGGCCGCCCAGGCTGTTTTTCTCATAGAGTGTGACCTTGTGAACCCGCTGGTTGAGAACGAGCGCGGCCTCCATTCCGGCTGGACCGCCGCCCACAACCGCCACGTTCTTGATCGCCTCAGCGGGCAGAATTTCCTTGTCCTCAAGACCCACCTCGGGGTTTATGACGCACATAAGTCCCTTGCCGCTCCTGACGCCGCCTATGCACCCCTCGAGACAGGCCGCGCACGGGCGCACGGGATCAGCTACATCTCCAAGAATCTTGCCGACGAAATCCGGATCGGCGATCAGGGCTCTCCCGATCGCGACCGCATCCGCCATGCCTTTTCGAAGAACCGGCTCGGGGTCATCCTTTTCATTTATCTGGCCGACCGTTATAACTGGAATGCTGACATTTTCCTTGATATGCGCTGCGAATTCCCAGGTTTTTCCCTTCGGAACCGCCATGTGTTGAAAGTACCAGGGCGGCGTTTCGCAGATTGAACCACTGGACACGTGAAGAGCATCGGCTCCTTTATCCTCCAGCATAACAGCCAGTTTCACCATGTCTTCAAGGCCGAGACCGTCCGGCGTCATTTCATCAGCGCTGAACCGCACGATCACGGGAAGATCCACTGCTTTTTTCACTCTTTCGAGCACCTCGATTCCGTAACGCATCCTGTTTCCCCACGTTCCGCCGTAATCATCGGTGCGTTCGTTGACGTGTTCCGACAGGAACTGGGCGACAAGATATCCGTGACCGAACTGCAGTTCTATACAATCGTAACCGGCCTCCCGAGCCCTGAGGGCCGCCTTCTCGAAGAGTTCCTGTGATTCCTCTATGTCGGATATGCTCATTTCCTCGGGTTCCTTCATGGCCGAGGGGCACGCCCGCGCCGAAGCGGAGAGAAGACGGTTCCCGGGTATGCGGGGATTCGCCATTCGTCCGGGGTGATTCAGATGCGCGACGGCAAGCGCCCCGTGCTCGTGAATTGCGTCGGAAAGTTTTTTCAGCCCCGGTATCATGTCATCGTGGTGTATTCCTATCTGGACTGGCAGCTCGCGAAGCGATGAATGGAGGTAAAAAGGCTCCGGTATAATCGCCCCCACGTACCTGTTCCGTCTTTCGAAGAACCGGAGATGCCGGTCTGTCACCTCTCCTGTTAAAACACCGTATGCCGTTTTTATGGGCGCCATGACAGTCCTGTTTTTCATTGTCCTGTTCCCGACTGCCAGTTCCGATGACAACATCTTCATGTAAAATCCTCCTTCCCCTGCCGCAATGACAGGCCTTCCGCTTCAAATAGTTGACTCACGGACAACAAGCAAAGAACTCAATAGTATTCGTATCGCTTCTATCGTAAAGACAGTACTGCAATATACGTCAGAAATACCGGGCGGTCGCGTACCAGAGCAGACCGACCAGCAATCCGATCCCGAAATTGACGACCTTGACGCGAAGAAAAGATTTCTTCGATTCTGCGAGGAGGGGCAGCATTCCATGGCCGTCCTGGACAATAGAGCTTGCCAGAAGTGTTCCGAACGGAAGCGATCCCTCCGCGTAAAGAATGACGAACATCATGTGCGGCCCGGATTCGGGAATAAGCCCCACGAGGCAGGCAACAAGCAGAACAACAAGCTGGTTCGAACGGATCAGGGCATCGACATCAAGGTAGTCCGACAACAGGGCCAGGACAAACAGAGCCCCGAATGTCCAGAGAAATACCCGCGGTATGTGAACTTTTACTATATGGTTCCACATGTGCTCTTCGAGAAAGTGTTCGGGCACCGTCGCGGCGATAAAAAGCGCGGCGAGCGAGCCGGCAAGCAATGTGCCCTTTATCCAGTTCCATGCCTCGGGACCAAGCCGTCCGGATACCAGCAAAAAAATGAATACCAGCAGAACAGTCAGCAACAGTCCGCGCTGAAGGGTTAAATCTTTCAGCTGATCAAGTATTTTACCCTTCGGATAACACACACAGGTTTTATCATGGTACTGAAGACGCTGATCAAACCCGTGCACGGTGACTTTTTCCGGCTTGAAAAAGATGTCCGTCGCGTATCCCGCGGCCAGGCCGATCAAAAAAAGAATTGCCGTCAGCAAAAACGCCTTGCCCGGAAACATCGAAAACATCACGAAAGCTTCGTCACCGCTCGTCGCGACCATGACGGTAACCAGTGCGCCGAAACTCACCACGTTATGGGCGTAGAGCGCCACCACGGTAAACGCGCCGAGACAACCTGGCACGGCCCCCAGAAACGCCGCCATGAGATACTGTGCCCAGAGATATTTTTTTAGTGATTCCTGCCAGCTACCCCGTGTCTGCACGTTGATGTACTCAATTATCAACATCATAACGAACACGAAGCCCGTTATCATCAACGCGTGCATGGTGGTTTCAATAATCATGGCAAACAGTTACAATTTATGTTGATCATGTGGTTTTTCAAGGTAGAATTGCATGGTCATAATTCCGGAATGTCCCTCTGTAAGCCGGTATCCAGACGACTTCCGGGCATCAGTCCATGCGGCAACGCCGTATTTTTTACCCGTTTTTCAAAACCACCCGCGCACGACGCACACGGGCAACGGCGGCGGATCTCCGGACCGAAGCCGGGAACTCTCTCCTGATCGAGTTCCAGTTCGCCTTTCGGCACCGGCACTACTATCGCTGTAATCGGAGTCCCCTGTCACCGCGTCATTTTGGTTCCGCATCGGGGACATTCAAGATCATAGCAGGCTGTCCCCAGTTGATGGGCAACGGTGTAACCGCAATTCGGACACACGCATTCTCCACCTCCTCCGAGGCCCTGGCCGCCCACTCTTCCGCGACCTCCCGCACCTGCACCGCGTCCGGCACCTCCGCCGGCGCCGCCGCCGCCACGTCCCAGTCCACGCCCGGTTCCCGGGCCTTGTCCTCTCGGTCCCGTTCCGTCTCCTCTCGGCATTATCACTATCTCCTTTCTTTATCACAGCATTCGGAACATCCGCGCGGGCATCCCTGCCTGCGAAGACACCGCTGTCGTCAAGCCTTCCACCCCTAATGGCGATTTCTCAACACGAGGTGTTTTCTGTCTTCTCCCTGTTTTTTCGCCTCTATTACCTTGTCAATGTTATCATGTATCATCTGTACGGCATCAGAAATTCTGTCTGTCTTTACCGCCACGCAAACATATTTTTTAAGCAACCTTACGATGTTTGGACCAAATTTTCTGCCCGCGATCACATCAATGCCGCCGAGCACGGAAGACGTGGCTTTCGCCTTGCCGGGATCCCCGTGTTTCTGTGAAGCATCTTCCTGATATTTCACGTCTTCCCGTGCTTCGACAAGTTTTTCTTTTCCATCTGAAAATTCGTAAACGTGAAAATACTGCGCCATTCCGAAATGATCATCGTTAAATCGTTCTCCATCGTCCGTTGAAAAAGCAACCATCAATCTCACAATATCTCTGCTCCTTTTCACTATTCAGTACATGACCGCCTGTATTTCCGCTCCTCCTGTTTTCTTCTTATATTCCCAAAAGAACCCGACAGATTATGTACGCGACGCCCTTTTGCCTGCCTGCTTCAACCAACAATCTTTATTTTTTCTTGAATTCCGCGACAAGCGCCTCCAGGCTCGATTTCGCGTCGCCGAAAAGCATCCGCGTATTTTCTTTATAAAACAGATTATTTTCAATTCCCGCGAACCCTGCCGCCATCGATCGTTTCAGAACTATAACCGTCTTGGACTTATCAACATTGATAACCGGCATTCCGTAGATCGGGCTGCCCTTTGTCTCCCTGGCGGCGGGATTGACGACGTCGTTTGCGCCTATTACGACGCAAACATCCACCTCTTCGATGATCCTGTTGATATCGTCAATTTCAACGAGCTTATCATAAGACACGTTGGCTTCGGCAAGAAGCACGTTCATATGACCGGGCATGCGGCCCGCGACCGGATGGATAGCGTATTTGACGTCTCTTCCGTTTTCTTCGAGGATCCTTTCCAGTTCGTGAACGGCGTGCTGCGCCTGCGCAACCGCCATGCCGTACCCGGGCACGAAAACCACCGAATCCGCCGCCTCGAGAATAAAATAGGCATCCTCCGCCGAAATCGGTTTCACTTCTCCCTCGGGACCGCCTTCCTGCTGAACCGTTGAGGCGCCGAAACCGCCGAAAAGAACATTGCTAAGCGAACGGTTCATGGCTTTGCACATAACATTCGTCAATATAATTCCGCTCGCCCCGACCAGGGCACCGGCGACTATCAGAATATTATTCTGAATCGCAAGCCCTGCCGCGCATCCAGCGATACCTGAGTAACTGTTCAAAAGCGAGATTACGACGGGCATGTCGGCGCCGCCGATAGGAACAACCGCCATCACTCCCAGAATCAGCGATAACAGGATAATTGTAACCAGCATGACCGGGCTTATCGGCGCATCCATCAGCAGTATTCCTCCCGCCACCAGGGTGCCGATGAACAAAATGCTGTTCAAAACGGTCTGGCCGGGAAAAAGAATGGGACGTCCGCTTATAACTGTCGCAAGCTTTCCCCAGGCCACGATACTCCCGGAAAACGTGACGCCCCCGATGAGGACGGCGATAAAAATCGTGGTTGCCGTGAACAGGTCAAAATTATACATCACGCGGTATGCCGCCCACCCGACGAGCAGGCTTGCCATACCGCCGAAGCCGTTGAACAGGGCAACCATCTGAGGCATCTGCGTCATGACAACGAGTCGGGCGGCAAACGCGCCGATAATTCCTCCCACGATAATGCCCACGGTCAGCCATTTGTAATCAATGATATCTTTAATCAGCAGCGTCATGACGACGGCGATGAACATGCCGACCGCGGACATGAGGTTACCTTTTTTTGCGGTCGACTGCGAAGTAAGCAGCTTGAGTCCGAAAACAAACAAAACCGCGGAAATGATGTAAGCCAGGTTCACCAGGTGCTCTATAGTCATTTCCCGCCCCCTTCTTTGCCTCTCTTGAACATTCCAAGCATGCGGTCGGTAACCAGGTAACCGCCCACCACGTTAATCGTGGCGAAAATGACCGCCAGGGTCCCCAGGATAATATTCAGGTTGCTCTCCGCCGAACCCGCCACCATAACCGCACCAACGAGCGCTATACCCGAAATGGCATTGCTGCCCGACATAAGCGGCGTATGCAGACGCGCCGGTACTTTCGATATGATCTCGAACCCGAGAAATATAGCGAGTACGAGCACCATGCTCATGCAGATCAGGCAGGAACTTCGACACACTGCGATATCCATTATGATCGCTCCTCCTTTTACACAACCTTTTTCAAGGGTTCACTGAAAATCTCGTTTCCGTGAGAAACAAGGCTTCCCCGTATGATCTCGTCATCAAGACGCAGATCAAGAGTTTTGCTGTCTGTGTTCCAGAACTCGGTTATAAAACTCAGAAGATTTCCCGAATACATCTGGCTCGCGTGAACCGCCGCGTAACCGGCCGCGTTCTCGAGTCCGATTACGGTCACCCCGTTTATTACTGTTTCCTTCCCGCCTATCGTGCCTTCCACGTTCCCCCCGCTTTCGGCGGCGAGATCAACGATGACGGCCCCACTTTTCATTTCCGCAACCATCTCCCTGGTAACGATAAGCGGCGCCTTCTTTCCGAATACCTGGGCGGTGGTTATCACGACATCGGAACCGGCGCATTGTTTCGCCATCGCAGAACGCTGTTTGGCGATCTGCTCTTCGGAAAGGGCCTTGGCATATCCGTCTTTTGTCTGGCCGGTTCCGCCCAGATCGATAGTGAGAAACTTCGCTCCGAGTGAACGGACCTGCTCTTCCACGACGGGTCTCGTGTCGAACGCATGCACTCTCGCTCCAAGGCGTTTGGCTGTTGCAATCGCCTGGAGACCGGCCACGCCGGCGCCGATAATAAAGACCCGGGCGGGAGTGATCGTCCCGGCGGGCGTCATCATCATCGGGAAAATCTTGTTAAGCCGATTCGCGGCCGTGATGACCGCAATGTACCCCGCCAGTCCGGCCTGAGAACTCAAGGCATCCATTTTCTGGGCCCTCGTTATCCTCGGAATCATCTCCATGCTGACGGCGTTAATCCCTCGAGATACAAATTCCTCAAGGAGTTCCCGCTCATTGAACGGATTAAAGAAACTGACGTGAACACTCCCTTTTTTCATGAGCCGTATTTCCGCAACAGATGGCGCTCGCAATCGAAGCACCAGGTCAGCGGTGGACAGAAGAGAATCGCGGTCCTGTTCAACCGTTGCTCCTGCCGATATGTATTCATCATCGGAATACCCGCAGGCTTCCCCCATGCCTGTCTCGATTGCAACTTCGCCGCCCATCTTCACCAGTTTCTCCGCGTCGGACGGTATCACGGGAACGCGTTTTTCAGACGGTTCATACTCTTTCGGAACGACGATCTTCATTATCAGCCTCCCTCTATAACGTGCGAATTCATCAACGGTATGCCTCGATCTTCTTGAGCAACATTTCTTCAGGCATGGCGCCGACGATATCACCCGCTTTTTCACCGTTTCTGAACACGAGAAGATTCGGAATGGATCTGATGTTGAACCTGGAAGCGGTGGAAGGATTGCTGTCAACGTCCAGTTTTCCGAACACTATATCGCCCCGGCGGGCTGACGCCAGCTTCTCGATAACCGGTCCTATCATTTTGCAGGGACCACACCACTCGGCCCAACAATCGATGACCAGGAAGGGATATTTTCCGATTGCTTCGTCCATGTTGCCGTCGGTGATTATAACCGGGCTATCTGGGTTATCGTGTAAAACTTCCTTCTTCCTTCGTTCCTCTTCCTCTGCCGCCAGTATTTCCTTCGCACGGGCGGACCCATATTCCAGCACCTGATTGACGAATGTCCGTTCCTGCTGAACGCCGACCGTGACGGAACCCCGGTCTTCATTGATCACCTGCTGCGGAACAGACGACACGTTAAAAAGTCTTGCCCGTTCCAACATTTCTTCGGCTTCAATGCACCGTGACACTATCGTGCCACGGGACTCAATGGCGATCTGATTGGACAGGACGACCGCTCTCGGACAATGCGGGCATGCCGGGGTTACGTAAGTTTCAATAAGCAGGTCTTTATCGATGTGCCTCAATTTTTCTCTGGATGACTGTTCCAGGGCACTGTCAGACCTGGAAATCATGGAAACAGCTTCAATGAAAGAACCCGCCTCGTATCCTGCCGGCGCACCGAAATACTGAACCGGATAACTGCCGCTCCCGTTACCGATCAGCACCGACGGAGATACTGAGATACCCAGTTTTTTTGCTTCCTCGTCATAGATATTCTCAAAATCTACATGAATCCTTTCATCCAGGTCCGACAGCTCCTTTAGAAAATCCTTTGTGAATTCAGTATATTCCTGCGGACCGTTTCCCGTAACCAGGTTGCTGGAGAACACCCTGATATGAACGTCGTTTTTCAGCTCCATCGCGAATTTCTCTTTAATTCGCTGCCGCGTTTTCTCATCAAATACCATCGGTTCCTGCTCCTTTTTCCATTTTTTTAGTTTGTCATAATGTCGTCATGTTTTTTCACAACGCCTTGTCACACCACGAACGGCGCGTTTCTGCAGCACCAATTCTGCTCTCTTGTTCCAGAGACTGTCTGGTAGAATATGTCAGCCGGCACTGTTTACGGAAGATGTTCCGTTCCGGGTAACCGGCGTTTCGCGGACTTTTTCTCGGTCCTTATTCTTTCTTTCCGAGCAGCCACAGTACGTTTTTTACCACTTCGGGCTGCCTGAGAAAGTAACACCGCATGTTTCCGTCCCTTCGACAGTCAACAACTCCGTATTTTTTCAATACCGCCAGGTGCTGTGAAATATTTGCCTGTCTCGTTCCGATAATATTTTCAACGTCACTGACGCACTTATCGTTTTTGGCCAGTTCGGCCACTATTTTTAATCGAGTAATATTACCCAGGGCCTTGAAAAATCCTGTTATCTCTTCAGCATTCGATATTTGCATGTTCACATTTGATATTAACGTTTCAGTATATTCTTATTATCTAATATATGCAGCATATCACGCTTGTCAAGGATGCTTTTTCCTCCGACGGGATTTTACCTCAGGAAGATCTCATAGAAAGGGATACCGGGCCGGAAATTCCGCGCAAAGAAAGAAATCCGCACGACCCGGAACATAAGAAACAGTAAAAACACAACGATCGATTAATGCCCCGGTACAAGGCGGCCGAGGCGTCACCTTCCCGTGACGCCGTCAGCAGCCGTACCTGTGGGAATCAAAACAATTGCGTGCCGTTTGCGGCTTATTCACACCCCTTGAGCGGCAGAACCGCTTTACAGGCTGCGTTTACGATGGGATACATGATCGGCGATGATGTCAAGGCGGGGTGTGTCCCCATCTGGAATTTGACGATATCATCAGCTGTCATTTTGTGCATGATGCAGGCACTTACCACGTTAATCATTTCGCCGACTGGTTTGCCTCCGCATATGGAACCTCCCAGTATCACGCCGGTATCCTTGGAAAAAATAAGTTTTACCTTCGTGTTACAGGAGTTCGGCATACCGCCCGGGTGCGTGTCGGGGGCTTCCGCCGTGGTAATAATAATCTTGGCGCCGACCTGTTCCGAGCACCGTTCTGTAAGTCCGGCGACACCAAACGCCATCCCGTTGATTACCGTGGAAAAAACACTGATGACTCCGGAATTGTGGTGAGTTGGGGAAAACAGGTTGGCGCCGGCTATCCGTGCTTCCGATGTTGCTATTGATGCCAGCATAACACCACTGGGTTTCCCGTCAAAGAAGGACTCTTTTTCAGCACAGTCGCCGCAGGCGAATACATTCGGGTCCGTGTAGGAACGCATGTACCGGTCAACTCGAATCGTGTTTCTGAACCCGAGTTCCAAGCCGGCACGCTTCGCGAGTTCGGTATTGGGAACCGCGCCTGTCCCGAGAATGACCATGTCCGCCTTGATTTCATTACCGTTCGCCAGCTTGACGCCGGTGACCTCGCCGTCGCCCAGAATGGATTCAACCGTTTCATTGACCAGAATATTGACTCCCGCTTCCTGGAGTTTTTCCTGGGCCAACTCGCAGAATTCATCATCCATGGCCGCCTGCAGGCAATGGGGCATCGCCTCGACGACGGTAACATTGACGTCCCGACCCTTTCTACATTCATCGGCGAATTCCATGCCGATGAATCCGCCGCCTATGATTACCAGGTCTTTGACGTCTTGCATCGCGCGGTATACATCTGACAAATAATCAAATTCTTTTTTTACCGCGTACACATTTTTTTTGTCCACTCCCGGAATGGGGGGAACCAGCGGGACCGATCCCGTCGCGAAGACAAGTTTATCGTATTCGATCATATCGCCGTTTTTCATGGCAATGGTTTTCTTCTCGCGATCAACGTCGACGGCTTCTCCCCGAACCAGTTCTATTCCCAGGGTTTCCAGAAGACCGTCCGGAATAACGTTGTTCTCCGGACCGCCGACGGTTCCGTAAATGTACGGTATGCCGCACGGGATGAGAACTGTCCCCTCTTTTCGAACAAGAATAACTTTTTTATCCGGATAATGCCTCTTGCAGCTCATTCCCGCGGAAATGCCCGACAAGCCGCCCAAAATAACTACATCCGCTTTCTTCATAGAACTCCCTCCGATATTGATTTATGCGGGCGCGTGGACAAATGAACATTGCCCGCCCGGTACCCGTCGTAATGAAGGCCATCCTCCTGGAATAACAAAGGTATCTGTGACATTGAAAAGCGCCGTACACCTCGCGGTGCGGCATTTCTTGACCGGTCCAGGAAACAGCGACACTCAAAAAAGTAATCTAGATGGTTTGTTCCCCCAAAAGCGTCTCCCTTATAAACAAATCGGGCATTTCTTTCAATAAAAAACTGGTCCTCGAAGAATAATAACCGGGCATATTCTTTCATCTTGTAAACTGA
>DSBH01000077.1 GCA_011056825.1 Deltaproteobacteria bacterium
CGTACCTACCTGGTACTGCCGACCTTCATTAACAGGAATAGTAATATAGATCCACCGTTCATCCGTCTCTATTTCGGGCTCGCCGAACTGGGCGTCGATGAAACCGTTGTTGTGGTAAAAAACGGTGAGCCGCTCTACATCCCTCTCCAGCTCAGCCCGATTGAACAGGCCTGCATCGGTGAGAAAATGAAATATGCCCCACTCGGACACTTCCATCATCTTTCTGAGTTCCTTGTCGGTATAGACCTTGTTCCCTTCGAATGAAATGCTCTTGATCGACGGTTTTCGATGCTCTTCCACGGTGAATACAACCGTGACATCACGTCCCTCTTCTTCGCCCTCCGCAACGAACGACACGCGGGAATTGAGATATCCCCGTTCCTTGTACAGCATCCTGATATTTTCGGCGTCGTTGTTGGTCTTGTCGGGATCATATAGTTGCCGCGGTTTTATGGTGAGTATATCCCTGATATCCCGTTCCTTGACTTTGCGATTTCCCTCTATGCGGATCTCGGCGATGCGAGGCCGTTCTTTCAGTATAAAAGTGACTATCCTTCCTTCGGGAGACTCGGTCACTTCGGCCTTGACGTCGCTGAAATGATCCATACGGTAGAGAGCCCTGATGTCCTCAGACAAAACACGTTGTGAGAAGAGGGTTCCCCTGGTTCCCTCGATCGCGTTATACAGGGCGTCATCCTCCACAAGCTGATTGCCCTCAAAGCGAACCTCGGCAATTCGCAGGCGGGCGAATAGCCTGACGAGCACTTCTTTCACCAGGTCCGCCGCTATGGTGTCGACGCTTTCGATGCCTCGTCCCTGTGCGTACAGATCCCGCACGACAACACCACGTTCGAGGTCCGCAACCTGGACGTCGGCGCTGATTAACTCACCGAGCATGGTCAGGCTTCCCGTGACCGCGTAATGGGCGCCCACCCGCCGGCCTGCTTCAATCGCGGACCGCTCCGTCGGCGGATCATTTCCGACAAGATCCCGCAGGACTTCCAGGTCGATAACCTGGATGTATGGTTGCTTCAGAAATTCAGCCCTGATACTCCCGGCGATGCGTTCCTTGAGAAACGACACGTCGGTTTCGCTGTGAATGCTGAACGGGAAGAGGGCTATTTTCCTGGTCTCTTCAGCCGCAGAAACTCGAGGAGCAACAAGAAGCAGCATCAGTATGACCATCACCAGTTTTTTGAGGTGATTATAATTCATGCAACGTACCGTCCTTCAGGCCTAACGTCCTCGACATACGCCGGGCCAGCTGATTGTTGTGGGTGACGACTACAAGCGTCGTCTTCCGCGCTCCGTTCAACTGCAACAGCAATTCTTCGATTTTCCGACCTGTCGTCTCATCCAGGTTGCCTGTGGGTTCATCGGCAAGAAGGACGGCCGGTTTCATGATCATGGCTCTCGCCACGGCGACCCGCTGTTGTTCCCCCCCTGAAAGCTCACCCGGTTTGTGGGGTAACCTATCACCAAGTCCGACCTCAGTCAAGGCTGCCTCCGCCATTCGGAGCGCCTCCCGGCGAGGTACGCCGCCGATCAGGGCCGGCATCATGGTGTTCTCCAATGCCGTGAATTCAGGAAGCAAATGGTGAAACTGAAAAACAAACCCGATCCGCCGGTTGCGGAAGTCGGCCCTTGTCCGCTCGTCGCCCGTGAATACATCAACGCCGTCGTACAAGACGGAACCGCCTGTCGGATGATCGAGCAACCCCATGATCTGCAGGAGCGTCGTTTTCCCCGATCCCGACACACCGAGAACCGCCACGGTCTCCCCTGCGGCTATCTCGAGGTCGATCCCTCTCAGTACGCCCACAGCGTTGCCATCCTTTATGAAGGTCTTGGTCAAAGTTTTCAGGTTAATCATGAACCAAACCCCTATTCGTACCGCAGTGCTTCCGCCGGATCCAGCCGAGACGCCGTCCAGGCCGGGTAAATTGACGCCACGAAACAGATCGCCAGTGTTACCAGGACAATCAGTGCCACGTCGGGATAATTCACCTCGGAAGGCAGTGTACTGAGATAATAAACGTCACGGGGCAAGACCGTAAACCCGAACAGATCCTCGATGAAACCCACAATGGATTCAAGATTGAGCGCCGCCGTGATACCGGCGACACAGCCGAGCGCGGTGCCGACAAAACCTATAATAAGCCCCTGTACCATGAATATTTTCATGATGCTGCGACCCGTTGCACCCATGGACTTCAGTATGGCGATATCACCGGTCTTCTCCATAACCGACATGATGAGGGTGATGACGATGTTGAAAGCCGCCACCAGAACGATGAGGCTCAGAATAATGAACATGACCGTACGTTCCAGCTTGAGCGCCGAGAACAGGTTCCGGTTCAGCTCCATCCAGGTTCTTGCCCAATAGGATGGACCGAGATGCTCCTCGAGGGCATCCGCCACTTCCTTCGCGCGATAGATGGAATCTATCTTGATTTCGATGCCGGTGACGGCGTCACCTGTATTAAGAAATTGCCTCATGTCCGACAGGGACAGAAAGGCCAGCGTGGAGTCATATTCATAGAATCCCGATTCGAAAACGCCGGAAACACGGAAGGTCTTGAGACGGGGCATCGTCCCCATGGGCGTCGAAACGCCCATGGGAAGCAGAACTTCTATTGTGTCCCCGTATCGTGTCCCCAGGGTACCTGCCAGTTCCCTGCCCACGATAATCGGCGGAAGATCTTCTTCCCGGTCGCGGACCTCGGACAGAGATGAAAGATCGCCCTCCACTATCGTACCCACGTTGATGACATCGGGTGCGCTTTCGGGATCCATGCCGCGAAGCACCACCCCTGTGACCCGGCTGCCCTTTTTCACCATGGCCTGGCCGTAAAGAAACGGCGTTGCCGCCTCGACCCGGTCGACACCGGCGATGTCATGCATAACATCCCGGTATTGCTCCATGTTTCCATCGAGTCGCGTAAGAAGGATATGGGCGTTTATTCCCAGGATCTTGTTCCGGAGTTCCGCCTCGAAACCGTTCATGACGGCCAGAACAATAATAAGGGCGGCGACGCCGAGAAAGATTCCTGCCGTTGAAATCACGGTATTGACGGAAATGAAGGTCTGTTTTCTTTTCGCCCGGAGATAGCGGGTGCCGACGAACAGTTCATACCCCATAGGCAATCTCACCACCGGCGTTCATTCACATAAAGACAGACGGGAGCCAGCGCTCGAAAAATTTCCCTGTCCCGGTTTTCCTGCCCGACATTGAAACTCACGAAGGCTCTCCGCTCAGGGTTGCCTGGTTCTTGATCGCATATGGGGAAAAAGAATGACGTCTCTGATCGACGGTGAATCGGTAAACAGCATGACAAGCCTGTCGATTCCTATCCCCTCGCCTGCCGTGGGCGGCATGCCGTATTCAAGGGCGGTGATGTAATCCTCATCGAAATCATGGGCTTCCTCGTCGCCGGCCTCTTTCTTCCGAAGCTGTTCCCGGAATCGTTCCCGCTGATCATCGGGATCGTTCAACTCGGAGAAGGCGTTCGCTATTTCCCGCCCGCAGATAAAAAGCTCAAAGCGATCCACATAATCTCCATCAACGGAGTTCCGCCTAGACAAGGGCGACACCTCCACGGGATACCGGGTTATGAACGTAGGCTGCACCAGCTTGTGTTCCACGGCTTCGTCGAAAATCTCCATGATGATCCTGCCCCTGGAATCTGTTTCGTCCACGTGAACATTCAGCTCTTCGGCCGCGGCCGCGGCGGTTTCTTTCGAGCCGAGGCGCTCCGCTGGAATACCCGTGTACCGCTCGATGGCCTCGGTAACCGACAGACGCGGCCAGGGAGGCGTGAAATCGACAGGTGTCCCCTGGTAGGAAAAACTGAGCGATCCGAGAACACGGTCGGCCGCAAAAGTCAGCAGCTCCTCCGTGAAGGTCATGAGATCTTCGTAATCGGCGTAGGCCCGGTAAAATTCCATCATGGTGAATTCGGGATTATGAAGTACTGAAATCCCTTCATTCCTGAAACAGCGGTTGATCTCGAAAACACGCTCCAGGCCTCCCACAACCAGGCGCTTCAGGTAGAGCTCGGGAGCGATGCGGAGATAGAGATCCATGTCCAGGGTGTTGTGGTGTGTTTTGAAGGGTCGTGCCGTCGCTCCGCCCGCGATGGGATGCATCATGGGTGTTTCCACCTCGAGAAAGTCACGGTCGGTCATGAACTCCCTGATAAGGCGAATGATCCTGCTTCTGACCAGAAACGTGTCCCTTACCTCCGGATTCATGATCAAATCGAGATAACGCTGCCGGTACCGGATCTCCACGTCGGTGAGCCCGTGCCATTTTTCGGGAAACGGCCGCATCGCCTTGGAAAGAAGACGGATTTCGTCAGTGTCGATGGTCAGTTCACCTGTTTTCGTTCTGAAGAGTTTTCCGGCGACAAACACGATGTCGCCCACGTCGAATTTCTTGAACAGCGCGTAGCAATCATCGCCGACACGCTCCTTTCTCACAAAGACCTGTATTCGACCTTTTCGATCCTGAATGTTTATAAACGAGGCCTTGCCGAAGAACCGCTGCGCCATGATCCTTCCGGCAAGACTGAACCGTTCTTCCAGTTGCTGCAAGGTTTCGTCGCCGGCATCGCCGTAACGGGTCAACAGCTCTTCGGATGTATGATCCACCCGTACATCGTTGGGATACAGGTCGATTCCTGCCGCCCTCAACTGCTCGGCCTTTTCCTTCTTCTTTCTCAGCAGTTCACTTGTATCTTCCATGTTCGTCCAATCGGGGTCCGCGGATATCGTCACGACTCCACGGCAAAAAAATATCCATGGTGACAATAAGGAGGCATACCTATATGTTTTGATGATTTTAGTCAAGATATTTGATAATCTTGAGAAAAGCATTGACAAAAAAGAACGCCGATACTAGCATGCCTTGCCGGCATCGAAGCGGAGATAAACTGTCTTTTTCTCATCCTCCGCCGTCGGCGATGCCGATTGAACCACCTACCGGGGCCGGGGAAGTTCCGCCCGGGAAAAGAAGATGGGCGCCGTGCCGCGGATATCATGAAAAAAATTCTTTCCAGAAAACGGGCTGTTGAAATCATCGATCGCTTCCCTTCGGCGCGTGTTTTCGTCGTAGGCGATATCATCGTCGATCATTTCATCTGGGGAAAAGTTTCCCGCATATCTCCGGAAGCACCGGTACCGGTCGTCCGCGTGACGTCGGAAAGTCTGCTCCTGGGGGGCGCAGCCAATGTCCTGAACAATATTTATTCTCTCGGCGGAGCCGCCTTTATCGCCGGCGTGGCCGGTCGGGACGAAATGGGCGGCTGGTTGCGGAAACGCCTGGAGGAAATAAAGGTGGACGCGGGCGGTATCATTATCAAGGAAAACCGTCCTACAAGCATTAAAACACGTGTCATCGCTCATAATCAACAGGTGGTCCGGTTCGACCGGGAGAACCGCGACCCGCTTCTGCAAAAAGACAGGCGCTCAATAATCCGCTACCTGCAATCGCTGCGGCACGACATCGGAGTGATCGTCATCTCAGATTACAACAAGGGAATGGTAAACGCAGAACTTCTGGAAGAAATCACCGCCGTCGCGAAACAGGAGGGTATACCGATTTTTGTCGATCCGAAACAGAATGGTTTCTCGCTCTACCGGGGATGCGATCTCATTACTCCGAACCTGGCCGAAGCGTCCCAGGCCCTGGGCGAAGAAATGCAGTCGCACGACGAGTTGGTGAAAGGCGGCCTTCGGCTGACAGGGGATTACGGTTTCGCTTCGTTGCTCATCACCCGCGGAGAAGAGGGAATGACGCTGTTTGAGAAAAACGGCGACATCACCGATATTCCCGCTGTGGCCAAGGAAGTGTATGATGTTACGGGGGCGGGTGACACGGTGATCGGAACGTTCGCCCTGGCCGTTGCCGCCGGGGCATCGTCCAAAGAAGCGGCGGTTCTGGCGAACCGCTCCGCCGGCGTCGCCGTGGGAAAAGTTGGAACGGCGACGGTGAAGCCCGAAGAACTGCTCAGCGTTCTGTAGCACAACGGCGCGTTGACAGGCAGTGTTCGACCGTGATCGCTCCAGGTACCGAAGGAAAGGATCCTCGAAAAACCAAGCACGGAATTCATGAGTATTCTTCAACAACCAGACCCGGTTAAACTGGTGGCAAGCCTGCTCTCAACAGAGAGAGACCTTATCCCCGGGGTTATAGGCGCCCTGGCGGAACGATACGGCAAAACGGATTATGTCAGCTCGATACTCCATTTCGATTTTACAACATATTACAGGAAAGAAATGGGTCCTGACCTGGTGCGGCGGTTTATCACTTTCGAAACGCTGATCCACCCGGCTGATCTTCCCGATATAAAAATGTTCACTGCAGAGCTGGAGCAACAATCCGCCACGGGGATGAAAAGACGGATCAACATCGATCCCGGCTATATTTCCACGGGGCACCTGCTCCTGGCAACGGGAAAACCATACGCGCACAGGCCGTACCTGCGGAACGGCGTCTACGCCGACGTCACACTGATTTACCGGGACATGTCTTTCAGGCCGCAGGAATGGACCTACCCCGATTACCGGGAGCAATCGATGATCGACATGCTTGCGGGAATACGGAAAAAATACCTTAAACAGCTGGCGGCGGCCAGAAAAGAAAAAGAAACGGAGACGGCTGAATGATACAAAGCATGACGGGATACGGACGGTCGGAAACGGCATGCGGAGATAAATCCCTGATCGTCGAAATCAAGTCTCTCAATCACCGGAACCTTGAAATGAGCGTGCGGATTCCGAACGGTCTCGGCGAACTTGAAATCATGATAAAAAAGAAAATCGCCGAACGGGTCTCCCGGGGACGGGTCGAGGCGGTTCTCAGGTTCGAGGCTGGCCAGGGGACCGCAGAGTCTTCCGTCCTGCAGCTTAACCTGCCGCTCATTCGCGAATACTACGCCGTTCTCGAACAAATACGGAAAGAGTTAAACCTGCAGGATCCTGTAACACTCGAGCTTGTCAGCTCGGTTAAAAACGGGATATACGCCGCGGAACCCGAATATACCAATGAGAGCGTCAGACCCGCCATTGAGCAGGGCGTGGACAGCGCTTTGTCGGCCCTGACGGACATGAAGGAACGGGAAGGCGCCCTGCTGTACCGGGATTTCCTGGGCCGGATCGATTCGATCAAAGAATGGCGGGATTTCCTTGATTCCCGTTCACCACGAGTGGTAGTGGAATACCGCCAGCGCCTGACGGACCGTTTAAAGGAACTCACCACGGGAGTGGAACTGGACGAAACACGCATTTCACAGGAAATAGCCCTGATGGCAGAGAAAACAGACATCACCGAAGAGCTGGTTCGTCTTGACAGTCACATCAGCCAGTTCAGAGACCTGCTGGACGGCACGGAACCCGCGGGCAGGCGGCTCGATTTTCTCATTCAGGAAATGCATCGTGAAATCAACACGATCGGTTCGAAGAGCAGCGATCTCTATATATCACGTACCGTCATCGACGTAAAAACGGAACTTGCCAAGCTGCGCGAACAGGCCCAGAATATTGAATAAAAAAAGAACCGTTCAGAAACCGTGATCATGCGGTGAATGTTTCGAGAAAAGGTGCAACCATGACCATGCCGAAACGGGGAGTCATGATGGTCGTTTCGGCGCCGTCGGGCGCCGGGAAAACAACGCTCTGCAGAGAACTGCTGAAGATCGTTCCAGCACTTCACTTTTCCGTGTCCTATACCACGCGACCGCCCCGGCACCGTGAAAAAAACGGGAAGGATTACTTTTTTGTTTCCCCGGAAGAATTCGAGAGAATGGAACGCCGGGGGGAATTCATCGAACGGGAGGAAATCTTCGGGAACCTTTACGGGACATCCCGGAACGACATAGAAAGCGTGCTCGCCGGCGGCGACGACCTGCTGCTCGACGTCGACACGAGGGGAGCGAAAAACCTGAAACAGGCCCTGAACGAAGGCATTTACGTCTTTATACTGCCGCCCTCCCTGCAGGTCCTCGAGGAACGTCTAAGGAGGCGCGGATCGGAAGACGAACCGTCGATGATCCGGCGTCTTGAATGTGCCATCGATGAAATAAACGACAATTACTGGTATGATTATATTATTTTTAATGATAAAGTGAATGTTTCCGTATCGGTCCTTCAATCGATATATGTTGCGGAGAAGAACAGAAGAATCCGGCAACTGGACAAGGTGGCGGAAGTCATTCGTTCCAAGGAGGAAAACAGAACCGATGGCAAGGATTACCGTTGAAGATTCACTGAAACAGGCACGAAACAGGTTCGCACTGACCATTCTGACGGTTCAGCGGGCCAGGCAGCTGTACAAGGGTTCAAAACCGCTTTCGGAAAAAAAGAATAACCGGGAAGTGGTCACCGCCTTGCGTGAAATCGCCGAGCAAAGGGTTGTTTACGCCCATCCCGAATACCTCGACCAGCTCGATGATACGTTCAAGATGCTCCCCAACGAACAGGAATTCATCGGCAGCGAAGATGAAATCGAATAAGTCGGCGAAAGAACGCCTTATCTTCGCTCTTGATGTGGGAGATGACCTCGACGAAGCACTGGCGCTGGTCGATCTTCTCAAGGATCACGTGGGTATGTTCAAGATCGGCAAGGAAGCGTTCACCCGCTTCGGCCCCGCGATCGTCGAAGCGGTGGCCCGTCGGGATGCGCGTGTTTTTCTTGATCTCAAGTTTCACGACATTCCCAATACAGTGGCCCGCGCCACCGATGCCGCGCTGAAAATGCCCGTTTCGATGCTTACCGTTCACGCCTCAGGCGGAACGGCCATGATGAGCGAAGCCGTGGCCGCAGCGTATCGTTCGGTCACACCGGAAAAAAGTGAACAGCCTTTGATACTAGCCGTTACGGTATTGACGAGTCTCGGCGACGACGATGTCGTCTCACTCGGTTTCTCGCTGAGCACGAAAGACCTTGTAACCAGGCTTGCCCTGCTGGCTCGGGAAGCCGGTGTCCCAGGCGTTGTGGCGTCCCCCGGCGATATCAGGACGATCAAACAGGCCTGCGGCGACGACTTTATCGTCGTCACTCCCGGCATTCGGCAGGCGGGCGACATCGCCGGCGATGACCAGAAGAGAACGTTGACCGCCGCGGAAGCCGCCGCCGTGGGCGCTGATTACCTTGTCGTGGGACGCCCCATACGAACGGCTTCTGATCCGGTCGCGGCGGCCCGGCGTATAACCGACGAGATCAGTGAGGGACTGGCCGGTCAAAGCGGCCGACACTGAACAACAACGGGCGTCGAGGGCATCCATGCAGGTAATCTACGGCCTCAATCCCGTCCTTGAAGGCCTCAGGTCGGGCGCCGGGGTCATCAAAACAATCTTTCTTTCTTCCAACAGACACGGCCCCCGGGTTGAGGAAATAACGAAACTCGCCCGTGAGCAGAAAATTCCCGTGACCTGCAGAGAAGGGGCTTTCATGGACCGTCTCGCCGCTGGGAACAGGCACCAGGGAGTACTGGCACTTTTCGGAGATTTCACATATCATTCACTTGATTCGATCATTCAAAACAGCAAGGCAGACCTTGCCGGCGGGCCGTTGCTCGTACTCGATTCCATAACCGATCCGCAAAACCTCGGATCCCTCGTTCGAAGCGCCCACTGCTTCGGCGTCAGTGCCGTCATCATCCCCAGGGACAGGGCGGCCGGGGTGACTCCGGCGGTGATCAGGGCATCGGCGGGAAGCGTGCTTCACACGCCGGTCTGTCGCGTGGTGAACATCGCCCGCACGATCGAACAGTTGAAGGAAGCCGGCTACTGGATTTTCGGCGCCGACGCGTCCGCCGAAAATGATTGCCGCGAACTCGAATACGAACCCCCATCGGCCCTCGTACTGGGAAGCGAAGGAACGGGACTCAGGGCGCTTGTCCGCCGGAAATGCGATTACCTTGTGCGCATTCCCATGAAAGGCGTTGTTGATTCCCTGAATGTCGCCGTGGCGGGCGGCATACTCCTTTACGAAATAACGCGCGTCGCAGCGGGGAAACCGTCGAGAGCCGGAACCGCAAGAAAATCCTGACCCTGACCGGTTCGAAACCGGGATGATGTTTTTGAGACGCAGTAAATGCTGTCTTATTCAGATTTCTGCCCGAAAGAAGCAAAGACGAGGAGGTAAATCATGCCCGAATATATCTGGGAAGGTCTGACAAGGAAGAAGGAACCCCGGAAGGGCGAAATGGAGGCCGACGACGAAGCGGCCGTGCGGGTGGCGCTCAGGCGGCAGGGAATCACCCCCACCAGTATCAAGAAAAAACCCAAGGACATTCTTGAAAACATTCCGATGTTTCAACAAAAGGTCAAGGAAAAGGAAGTCGTTATCTTCGCCCGCCAGTTCGCAACCATGATCAACGCGGGACTCCCCATTATTCAGTGCCTGGAACTGCTCTCGGTGGAGGAACCGAACAAAAAATTCAAAAAGATTATCGAAACGGTCAAGTCGGACATCGAGGGCGGCATCTCGCTGTCCGATGCCATCGCGAAGTATCCCGACATTTTTGATGACCTTTTCGTCAACCTCGTAGCGGCCGGTGAAGCGGGAGGTATTCTTGACATCATTTTGAACCGGCTTTCCAACTACATGGAAAAAGCCATGAAACTGAAAGCCAAGGTCAAGGGCGCCATGACCTATCCTGCAAGCGTCCTGGTCATTTCCATAGCCGTCGTGGTGCTGCTGCTGTACAAGGTCGTTCCCGTTTTTGAAGATATGTTCGCCGGCATGGGATCGGCCCTGCCCGCACCGACGCAGTTCCTGGTGGACGCGAGCGAGTTCGTTCAAAGTTACATAATTTACATGGTGGTTATCGCCGCCGTCATCATTTTCGCCTTCCGGCGTTATTATAAAACTGAGCGGGGACGTCTTCAGATCGATGCCCTGGTTCTCAAGTCCCCCGTCTTCGGCATGCTTATGAAGAAAGTCGCCGTGGCGAAGTTCTCCCGGACACTAGCGACCATGATCAGCAGCGGCGTTCCCATCCTTCAGGGACTGGAAATTGTGAGCAAGACCGCCGGGAACAAAGTGGTGGAGAACGCGCTCATGGATACCAGGAAAAGCATCAGTGAAGGAAAAACCATCGCGGAACCGCTGAGTAAAGCCGGTATCTTCCCTTCCATGGTTGTCTCAATGATCGGCGTGGGAGAAAATACGGGCGCCCTTGACGAAATGCTGGCCAAGATCGCCGATTTCTACGATGACGAGGTGGATGCCGCCGTTGAAGCCCTGACATCGCTTCTTGAACCCTTCATGATGGTATTCCTGGGAGGCATCGTGGGAGGCATGCTGATCGCGCTGTACCTTCCCATTTTCTCGATGGCCGGTGCCGTGGGATAAGGATTCGCGCTGTTGTTTTACGACGGGAATAAAAATAAAAAAATGGTCGGGATGGCGCGATTTGAACGCGCGACCCCTGCGTCCCGAACGCAGTGCCCTACCAGACTGGGCCACATCCCGACTCGGCACTACCCCTTATATAATTCAGCGGGAATTGTCCATAAAAAAATGGACAACGGCACCGTTACGGTGCCGGGACCGCGTTGCCACACCGCAGAATTCATGGTATGCACATACATAGCATGATCACAAGTGGACAGCGAGGAACCGAGTGGTGATAATTTACGATCTCGTATGCGACAATGAACACAAATTCGAAGGCTGGTTCAAGGACCGGGCGTCTTTCGAAGATCAGAAAAGGCGGAAGTGCATCGAATGCCCCGTGTGCGGAAGCGTACTGGTGGAAATGATTCCATCGTCGATTTCAATCGGCGGGCGGAAAGCATCGGTCGAGCGGAACCGCGAGGAGGACCGGAATGTCTCCGTGCCGACCATGCTGAAGATGCTGAACGATTTCATAGACAAGAACTTCGACGACGTGGGCGACCGCTTTGCCGATGTAGCAATCAAGATGCATCGCGGCGAGGAAACGAAGCGAAACATCAAGGGAGTGACAACGAAAGAAGAACAGGAAACACTCGAAGAAGAGGGAATCGAATTTTTACGAATACCGCCTCCTCCCAAACTTGACAGTTGACGCGTCTTGAACCGGCGGCGCAATCGCGAAAGTATCCTGCAACCATGAACACATCCAATCGACCTGCTGGAGAACCTCGGGGAACGATCCTCGATCTTGTCGGCAACACCCCGCTCGTGAGAATCGAAACATTGAACCCGTCAAAGGGGATGATCGTCTACGGAAAACTCGAGGGCATGAATCCCGGCGGATCCGTGAAAGACAGGATCGCCCTCGCCATGATCGAAGCGGCTGAAAAAGACCGCGTACTGACACCGGAAAAAACGATCATCGAGGCCACCAGCGGAAACACGGGTATAGGCCTGGCCCTCGTGGCCGCCGCAAAAGGATACCGGATCATACTCGCCATGTCCGAAGCCGTGAGTGACGAGCGCAAGAAAGTTCTCAAGGCGCTGGGCCCCGAACTGCTTCTCACGCCCGCCCGCCTGGGCACAGACGGCGCC
>DSBH01000273.1 GCA_011056825.1 Deltaproteobacteria bacterium
ATAATACTGTTATTATTAAATAATTAATCTTATTATTTATACATTGCTTTAATTTATTTGATAAAGGGGAGGCAACTGTGAATCTGTTCGAAGCTGTTCTAACACGCAGAAGCATACGGGCTTTCAGGGATATCACGCCTGAAAAAACGCTTATTGATGACATTATCGACGCGTCCCGCTGGACTCCTTCCTGGGGAAATACGCAACCGTGGAACGTTACCGTCGTACAGGGCGAACAACTCCGCCGATTCAAGGAAGAAAGCACGAAGCTCGCCGTGTCGGGCGCACCGTCGGAACCTGATGTATCCATGCCTGAAAAATGGCCGCCTCGTTACCTGGAACGATACCGGGACGTGGGAAGACGAACACTTTCATCGCTGTCCATTGAACGCGGCGACAGAGAAGGAAGGAATGCCTTTTATCTTCAAATGGCAGAGCTTTTCGGCGCGCCCGTTCTGGTGGTGGTAACAATCGGAAGGGAACTATCCCTGGAATACGCGATGCTCGACGCGGGGGCCTTTATCCAGACGTTGTGTCTCCTTGCTCACGAAAAGGGCATCGGAAGCTGCATCATGGCTGCTGCAGTCAGGTATCCCGGGCTCATGCGTGAACTGTTCAACATGTCGAAGAACGAAAGAATAGTCGCCGGAGTGGCACTGGGATACAGGGACGAGGAAAATCCCGTAAACACTTTCGAGAGGGTAAGAGTCGATAAAGATGAAATAGTGCGCTGGGTGGAGTGATGATATCGACGGACCGCACAATTTAAATGTCTGATAAGATATGTTATGTAAACTTTATTTTGGTATCACGCTGGACCGGCGTCTCCCAGTTCCACGTCTCCCCAGGCCCCGAATGTGTCCCCCATTATAAGAACAGCTCCCTGTACCCCCTCTATTGTCTCTGCCAGCTCCAGCGACGTTTTGATATCATCTCTCTTTTTCGTCTTGTTGCACAGTAACGTTGCCGCCGCGTCCGCAAGCGCACCCGAATGCGAAACGACACAGGCAGCGTCGGCACGACCGAAACTCAGCGACGGACCCACCGTCGCCGACGAGGTGCAGACGGCCACCGGCGTCTTCTCCGGTTCAATGATGATCGACATTTTGTTACTCAACATGGAATCTCCGGCAAAGAGCGTTATGCGTGAGCTCCTCGTACGCATCAAAAGAAAAATGTCCCCCCCGTTTTCGATGATAATATCGTCGCTTTCAGTTGCAATGTCCCTGCAGACGTATTCCGCTATCGCGCCGGCCACGGCTGCCATCGGTCCGACTCCGACGGTACGGGACGCTTTCATCATATCCCTGACAATCGCCGGCGCCCATTGATCGTCTTTCAATGGAGCAAGCGCCGTCAAAAAATCCTTTCTTGACGAGGCGTATGTCTCGATTTGACGTCGGTATTCGGCAAGAACCGCCATTGCCTTTCGGGATAAATCCCTTTCACTGATCACGGCAAGGTCGGACTCCCTGATTTTGACGGTCCGAGAGATCATACCGCGAGGCGGAGGCACGCGAAAACGATAGTCACGTTCGTGAAATTTATGCATCGCGTTGAAATTCCGTAACTCAGATAAACACGGTCGAACCGGGACCGAGAATACGGTCAACATCGGCGCGGATCGAATCGGACAGCTCCACCTTGCCTTTTTCGCCGAGATAAATAATGGTTTCGGCGTGGTTGTCGCCGTTGAGGTGGAGATAGGCCGGGCAGCCCCCCTTGTGTTTCTCGAGTATTTCTTTAAGAACCTCCAGATTCTGCTCGATATTCGCAAGGTTAACGGTGAAATGGGCCGATCCTACCGGGTTTTTTACGGCTTCTTCAAGGGGAACGACCTCTGTGGCAAGAATCTTCGTCCCCTCTTCGCCCGCGTCGATGGTTCCCTTAACATGAATCGGCATGTCTCCGGCAATCAGGCCGTACGTCGCACGATATACTTCCGGAAACAGTATGATGGAAACAAGACCCTTCATATCGTCGAGCGTTACGTACGCCATTGTTTCCTTTTTTCGCGTCGAAACCTCGCGAACGCCGCTGACAACGCCGCAGACGCTTACCGGAGATCCATCAGAAAGAGATCCCACCGTTTCAGATGTTGCCGATGCGACCAGTCCGAGCATGTCGGCATATTTGAGAAGCGGATGTCCGGAAACATAAAAACCGAGGGTGTCCTTTTCGTGGGCGAGTAATTCATCCTGGTCCCATTCGGGAATGTCGGGAAGCGACGGTTCCGCTTCTTCCATCATGTCGGGCTGGTCGAAAAGGCTTTTCTGACCGCTCAGTCGATCCTTTTTCCGCTTCTGGGCAAGATCGACGATCGCCTCGTAACCCTCCATCAGACGTCGGCGGTTGGGTTCAAGAGAATCGAACGCGCCACACTTGATAAGACTTTCGACCACCTTTTTGTTTACTTTTCGAAAATCGGTGCGTGTGCAGAAATCATAAAAGGATGGAAAAAGCTCGCGGGTCCCCGATTCATTCCGGGCCTCGATAATGGCATCCACAGCCCCTTCACCGACGTTTTTCACCGCCGCAAGACCGAAGCGTATACTTTGATCCGTGGTCACGCTGAAATCTTTTTCTGATTCATTTACGTCGGGAGGAAGCACCGGGATTCCCATGTCACGGCACTCACTGATGTATTTTATTATATTGTCGCGATTGTTCTTTTCACTTGTAAGAAGCGCGGCCATGAACTCGACGGGATAATGAGCCTTCAGGTAGGCGGTCTGGAATGAAATGAAGGCATAAGCCGTGCTGTGGGACTTGTTGAATCCATACTCTGCGAACGTCTCCATCTGCTCCCAGATTTTTTTTGCACGCGCCTCGTTGATCTTGATTTTCTTGGCGCCCTCCAGAAACTTGGGTTTCTCACGTTCCATATCGGAAACCTTTTTTTTGCTCATGACGCGCCGGAGATTATCCGCCTCGGCCATGGTATAGTTTCCTATAGTGCTGGCGATCTGCATCACCTGTTCCTGGTACAGAATGACACCGTACGTTTCTTTCAGAATATTTTCGAGCTGACCGACCTCGTAGGAGATTTTCTGCCTTCCCTGTTTACGTGCGATAAAATCCGGCACCATGTTCATGGGCCCGGGGCGGTACAAGGCTATAAGAGCAATCAGGTCTTCAATGCGGTCGGGTTTCATTGAAACAAGAATATCTTTCATGCCCGAACTCTCAAGCTGGAAGACGCCGTCCGTCTGTCCGTTCATGAGGAGCTGGTATGTCTTTGAATCATCAAGAGGAATCTCGTCAAAATCGAGTTTGACCCCCCTCCCCTTTTCGATGAACCGCAGCGTCTTTTCGATTACGGTCAGTGTTTTGAGCCCGAGAAAATCGAACTTGGTCAATCCAACACGCTGCAGGTCGTTCATCGGGTACTGGGTGACCACGTCGTCGTTTCTGGGGCTTTTGAAAAGCGGCACCCGCTCGACGAGAGGCACATCGGAAATCACGACGCCGGCTGCGTGGGTTGAAGCGTGACGCGTCAGGCCCTCAAGGGATTTTGACATGTCTATGAGTTTTTTAATGGCGGGATTCTTGTCGATTTCTTCCCTGAGCCTGCTCTCACGCTTGACGGCGTCGTCGAGGGTAATATTCAGCACGTTTGGAATAAGCTTGGCTATACGGTCGACTTCCCCGTAGGGCATGTTGAGAGCCCGCCCGACATCCCTTACTACCGCCTTTGCCTGCATTTTTCCGAAGGTAATGATCTGGCTTACACGGTCCGCGCCGTACTTGCGGGTAACATAATCGATGATGGCATCCCGCCCCTCGATGCAGAAATCGATATCGATGTCCGGCATGCTGCGCCTGTCGGGGTTGAGAAAACGTTCAAAAAAGAGCCCGTACCGTATGGGATCGATGGTGGTGATCCCCAGTGCCCAGGCGACGAGACTTCCCGCGGCTGAACCCCGCCCGGGTCCCACGGGAATCGAGTTTCTTTTCGCGTAGTCGACAAAATCGGCCACAATAAGAAAATACCCGGGGAATCCCATCGATTCGATTATGTCCAGTTCGCTTTCGAGACGCTTCCTGTAGCTCTCCTGTACCTCGGGACGATCACCTCCCGAAATAGATGTAAAAAGCCTTTCCAATCCCTGGCGTGCGTGTTTTCTCAAGTATTCTTCAGTAGATACGCTCTCATCCAGCTCAAAGTGAGGGAGAAATATCTGATCGAAATCGAGCGTCAGATTACACCGCTCCGATATGGCTATCGTGTTTTCGATGGCTTCCGGCGCATAGCTGAAGTTCTGCTTCATCTCTTCCGGCGATTTGAAGTAAAACTGGTCGGTTTTGAACCGCATCCTGTTCGGATCGTCTATAGTTTTCCCCGTCTGAATGCACAGCAGGATTTCATGTGCTTCCGCGTTTTCGCGACGCAGGTAATGACAATCATTCGTGGCTACGAGGGGGATGTTGAGCTTCCGGCTCACGTCGACGAGACCCGCATTCGCTTCTTTCTGTTCAGGCAGCCCGTTTTCCATGATTTCCAGGTAAAAATTGCCTTCGCCGAAGATGTCCCGGTACTCTGCAGCCGCCCGTTCCGCTCCGGAACGGTTTCCAGACAAAATACAGGAAGCCACTTCGCCGTTCAGGCAGGCGCTCATGCCGATAAGACCACCACTGCATTCCGCGAGCAGTTGTTTATCAACGCGCGGCCGATAGTAGAAACCTTCAAGGTACCCGCTGCTGGTAAGCTTCATGAGGTTCCGATAGCCCTCCATGTTGCGGGCAAGGACTACAAGATGACGGGGTGTATCGCCGGAATCCGAGGCCCCCTTGTCGAAACGGCTTCCCATCGTCACGTACAGTTCGCAGCCGATAATCGGCTTGATGCCGTAACTCAGGGCCTTCTGATAAAAATCGATTGCCCCGAACATGTTGCCGTGATCAGTGATGGCGACAGCCGGCATTTTAAAATTCCTGGCCGCCTCGAAAAGATCGTCAAGACGTATGGCGCCGTCAAGAAGGCTGTACTGCGTGTGGACATGAAGATGAACAAAATCGCTGTGCTGCATCGGTCAGTCAATCCAGTAATTGGGAGCTTCCTTGGTGATTATCACGTCGTGAACATGACTCTCGCGAAGTCCGGCATTGGTTATGCGGACAAATTTCGTTTTTGTTCGCAATTCATCGATTGTGTGGCATCCAACATATCCCATACCCGACTGGATGCCGCCTATAAGCTGGTGTACGCTGGCTGAAAGCGTCCCCCGAAAGGGTACCCTGCCTTCAATGCCCTCGGGGACGAGCTTCATGGTGGTATTTTCGAATTCGTCTCCGTGGTAATAGCGGTCTTTACTGCCCGCCTTCATGGCCTCCAGTGATCCCATACCGCGGTATACTTTATAGGTTCTCCCCTGGAAAAGAACGGTTTCTCCGGGACTTTCCTCGGTACCGGCGAAAAGACTGCCGATCATGACGGAGTTCGCTCCGGCCGCAAGCGCCTTGACCACGTCTCCGGAATACTTGATTCCGCCGTCGGCGATTACCGGGATGTCGTATTTTACGGCCATTTTGGTACATTCCCGTATAGCCGTCATCTGTGGAACTCCGACGCCGGCGACAATGCGCGTCGTGCAGATTGAGCCGGGACCCACGCCGACCTTGACCGCGTCCACTCCGGCCTTGATAAGCGCTTCGGTGCCTTCACCGGTGGCCACGTTGCCCGCTATGAGATCGCAGTCAGGGAAATTCGCCCTGGTGGACCTGATGGCATCAAGGACTACCGAAGAATGACCATGCGACGTATCGATGACGATAACGTCGGCGCCAGCGTCAAGAAGCGCCTGAATACGAGGTTCCCGATCAACGATGCCCACGGCTGCCGCCACCCGCAGGCGACCCAGCGAATCCTTGCAGGCCTCGGGATAACGCCTTATTTTCTCAATATCCTTGATAGTGATAAGCCCTTTCAGGTTATAGTCATCATCGACGACCAGCAGCTTTTCGATCCTGTGCCGGTGAAGAAGCTTCTTGGATTCCTCGAGCGTTATATCCGCCGATACTGTGACGAGGTTTTCCTTCGTCATCACGGAAGACACCGGCTGTTCGAGATCGTCTTCGAATCTCAAATCCCGATTGGTAAGGATTCCAACGAGTTTTCTTCCTTTGACGACCGGTACGCCCGATATGCTGTAGCGACTCATCAGGCTGAGTGCATCGGCTACTTTCTGTTCCGGTTCGATTGTAATAGGATCGACAACCATGCCACTTTCTGATTTTTTTACCCGGTCTACTTCGATGGCCTGGCGTTCGATGCTCATATTGCGGTGTATCGTTCCAATACCTCCTTCACGCGCCAGGCAGATCGCGGTGCGGGATTCCGTAACCGTGTCCATGGCTGCGCTGATGAGTGGAATGCTGAGACGTATCCGGTGTGTCAGAATCGTCGAGGTATCAACCGCTTTGGGCAATGCGGACGACTCCGCCGGAAGCAGGAGCAGGTCGTCAAACGTCAGGCCTTCGGGAACATGTTCGTCAAGCATTTTCAACCTCCATTAGGGGATGACTCGTGGTCCGCCTTTTCGAGCGGATAGCGTCCGCCTTCGAGAATCAACACGAATTCACCGCTTTTTTCGTCGTATTCAATGTATTGCGCCAGCTGGTAATAAGCGGCGCGGGAAAAACGGGCCTCGAATGTGCCGCCCTTGATTGAGCAATACAGAACATTTCCATCACCGGCGCGAATCGTCCCTGCATCAAGCTTTTCCGTCGAATCATCGCTCAGCAGTATGGTTGCCCGTTCCGTTCCGGTTTCATCCTCTTCGACCCAGACTGCCTTTACCACGAAAGGAGCGTCCTCCACGGTAATGTAGTATCTGGCGTCCTCCGTGACGACATAATAATCGCCGTCATCGTCGCGCTTCAGACTCTGAAAGAACTCCGCCAGGATGTCTTTTCTGAATATTTTGGCGTCATGATAGTACCACACCCCGTCCTTATCGATCCTGACAGGGAACCGTTGTTTTTCCGGCAAGACGCCGTCTTTACCTGTGTCTGTCACGATTTTTCCCCCGCGTAGGTATCAGTATCAAGCAATATAGTGACGGGACCATTGTTGACGAGTTCCACTTTCATCATTTTTCCGAATGATCCCGTCGATGTTTTAACGCCCCGTCTATGAACGACATCGACGAAATAACGATATAATCGTTCAGCCTTGACCGGTTCGCAAGCGCCGTTAAAAGAAGGTCGCCGTCCCTTGCTCGTGTCGGCAAACAGGGTGAACTGGGAAATTATCAGCATATCTCCGGAAACGTCCAGGACGGAACGGTTCATCTTCCCGGCATCATCTTCAAATATCCGGAGATGAACGATCTTTTCCGCGAGCATCTCAGCAGCGGTATCGTCGTCAGAGGCTGCAACACCCAAAAGAACGAGAAGTCCCGCGTGAGCCGATCCTTCAAGTATTCCTTCAATATACACCTTCGCATAATCGACCCGCTGAATCAGTGCCCGCATGATACTCCCGATACGTCTGTAGTCCGTCCGACCGACCCGAAATAAATCGCGCTCCCGGAAACCTGTGACTATAACCTGACTTCAGAATTTTTCAAGACTCGAGGACGAAATATTTTTTTGATTTTCTTCACTATCGATCATTCAGCAGGTTTCGAAGATGCGACAATTTCAATTCCGCGACGGCAAGCGCCTGTTGTATCGTTCGAGCCTGAGCTTTCAATGCTTCGGCGGCCGCTTCTCCTATAGCCTGTTGTATCGCCAGCGATCTCTTTTCTTCCATCGACCGCATGAGATTGCGATACCTGCCATAGAAGCGCCAGCCAAGCGCAAAGCCGATGAGAACGAGACTGGCCATTGCCGCCAGACCGCGACCGCTGAACAGTGAAATAACGGCCGTTACTGCCAGTGTCAGGGCCTTGTGGACTCCCGGATTATCAAGAAAAGCGCTCACGTTATCCCTGCCCGGCAGAACGATCAGAAATATCAAAAACAGCGCGCCGTAGACAAAACGCTGAACGCTCCTGAACAACGTCGGCGAGAGTGCGTCTGCGCATGTCTCGCCGCCGGTGGCCAAAACGCTGTGAACCGTATCGTCGAACGAGGAAAGACACTTGTCGAAATCGAGAGAGCGTTCGATCTCACCGGGCATACCTGCCAGTGAGAGGCGACGGTACAATTCCGAATAAAGCCGATCCCGACGCAGGGCAAGACGACGCTTGAGAACTGAAAGCACGTCCTTTACAGCCTTGTCTCGTATTTTGGAAGTTTTGCGTGGATCGCTTCCGGCCCTTCCATGCAGTCTGGCGGCAAACAGCTCAATAACTCGGCCGGGACCTATCAGGAGGTCAGACGGGGCCTGCTCTTCAGACGATTCTTTCGCCAGCGCGTCCGCCCACGGCACGGAAGCTCGTTCGACGTCGGCGACGGTTTTATGCATCTCGTCATCTGTTATGTCCGTCCATTCAGCTAGCACATCATGCAATCTGCCCACCGCCGCCGTTTCCCTTTCGAGCGCGCTGTACACGGGTCCGAGCTCAGCGTCGATATTCAGCATCTTGATGCCCGTCAGTTCCTTGATGTCCCTCTCACGGAATATCTCTCTCCGCATGAGTTTGATCTGGTTCCAATAGGACGGCTTTTTATTATCGAGATATTCGGTCGCCGACACGTGATACACAACCGGATCGGTTATGCCGGCGGCGGCCAGATGGTCTCTGAGGACGCTCATGGCGGCCTCCAGATCGTTCCTGTTCTTTTCGCCCCCTTCCTTTCCGTCAAAAAATATGTCCGCCTTGTTCAGAACAAAATAATAATTACGACGGTCTTTGGGCATTTTTTCAAGGAAATCATAAAATTGTCCGTCAGCGTATTTTTCCGGCGACAAAACCCATACGAGCACGTCCAGCGTTTCTAAAAAGGCCGTCACCGTCTCCCGGTGTCGCTCCACGATGCTGTCGTAATCCGGAAGATCACAGAGTATGATGCTTCGCACGTCCTCCGCCTCGTGAAGGTATTCCCGCCAGGGAAGTCCGGTCATTCGGAACGAAGCGGGAATGTAAGTCTCCTTGTGGCGGTAGATCAGCACCTCGTCCGTGTGGGGTCGGCGATGGCTGGTTGATGATATTGTTTCAGCGGCCAGGGCGTTCATGATCGTTGATTTGCCGACGCCTGTTCCACCCATGAGACCGACGGCAAGCACACCTTCTTCCAGATTGCCGAGTTTACGTCGCGCCCCGCCGACAAGATCGCGAAGCCGGCCGGATTTTTCTTCATCCAGCGCGAGAAATGAACCGCCCCCACCGAGGAGGTCTTCGAATTCTTCAACGAGTTTCATGAGCCTGTCGCGGTATTCCATCACTCCGATGTCTCCATTTCCCGTTTCAGCCTGGCCAATTCATCAGTCGCGCTTTCAGGTATTGCGTATTTCGCGATAATCGAAGTGTAACGGTCACGCTGTTCCTCGAAAATTGAAAGGACTCCCTCACGATATCGATTGTTCATATCCCGAATGATCGCCCGGAGTTCCCGGTGGGCGAAAAGATCAGCAGAACTCTTGGTGACAAAAGGCGCCAGCACTGTATTAAAGCCCATTTCGAGGAGGGTTATGCCTCCGCCCAGAACCGTTTCAAATGACAGAATGGCCGCACCCCAGAGCACCGAGGTTGAATAGATTCCCACCTTCTTGCCCCGGGGCAGATCCCGTTCCAGCTCACGTATCGTGCTCTCAAGCCATTCCGCTATTTCAGCCTGTAAATCGAAAAGCCGGGTCTCGATTTCATGTTCCTTCATGGCCGTTTCCCCCTTCCGGAGGTCGGCGAACAGCGGAGCGTCGGGAGACGACGGCGAAAGATTTTCGAGAATCAGAACGTTCAAACGTTCAACCGCCGACATAATCGGCGAATTATCGATCCTTCGCCCGGCCCGAAGCAGGCTTTCCTTTTTTTCTTCGTCTGTTTCCAGACGCCGAATACGGAGCAGGTCCAGGGGCGCCCGGACCAGCGAGGCGATGTAGCCGCGGGGCGTTGCAAGAACGTCATAAGCGCCGAATATTTTTTTTATTTCCCGCTTGATCGCGTGAAGGTTTCTCTGCTCGTGCCGTGCCTTCATTTCCTCGAGAAGAAAACGGGCCGAAGAGTCGACGAGTGAATCGAGTTTTTCAACCCACCGATCTTCCGCCTGTTTTTCCCGTTCGATCAGATCCAGCAGACGGTTGGCCTTGTCGGCGATATTCCGCCGGGTTCTCTGCCGGTCCTCGCGGATAATTGTTTCCTTTTCGGCGCGTGAAAAGGCCTCCTGGAGCTTCAGGACAAAATCCTCCAGGATGCGACGCAGTGTTCCGCCGTCACGTTCCGCTGTTCCCATGAAAGGAATGACAAAAAATCTCTCTTCATTGAGCGGAATACCCCGCTCCCTGAAAACGTTCACCAGTTCAGCCGCTGTCTGGCCTTTCTCGGCCTTGTTGAACACAACGAACAGGGGCTTTCTTTCCACCGACGCGCGGTGCATGAAACGAAACAGAACCTGGTCCGCGTATTTTTCCTGGCTTGTCACGAAGATAACGCCGTGGGAGAGGTGATACATGAGGCGTGCCTGGTAACGATTCCCCGACTCCAGCGAATCAAGATCAGGCGTGTCGAGAAGGACGAGATGCGACAGGTGATCCTCATCGTGTTCTACATACCGTATAATGGTAGTGCCGCCATCTCCTGTTACGGAACCTTCGTCCGTTTCTTCACGTAATGTTCTCTCGGAACGTGACAGGGAAAAGGGGAAATTCCCGGTGACTGCATGATCACGATGACCGTACGCCACCGGCGCTGTTGTCGTGGGACGGGCCACGCCGACCGGGCTGATGTCTTTACCGGCCAGGGCGTTGAATATGGTGGACTTGCCGGTTCCGGTGCCTCCCAGGAGGGCGATCCAGAGACAGTCCACCTCCTTTTTATAAATAAAAATATCCTGTTCGATCTTCAGGGACTCCGATGCTTCGCGCATATCTTCCGCCGCGACCGCAAGGCCCGACGGCCGGATGCCCAGCCATGACAACTCCGGTGCGGGCGGTCCCGAATCGTTCATCGGTTCTCCATTTCAGGCTCATTTTTCCGGCCGGTGAAACACACACCGATATTGTATTCTGTTTAGCAGATGGCGCCCGAAACATCAACATCACAGCGTGCCGTGATTCCGCGGGCCCGGGGAATCTTCAACCGGGATAAAAGAGAGCGCGGCCCGGCGCCGGCGCTTGCCGTCATTGACGAGTCGTATTATTATGCTCCACCATGACATCACACGATCACAACAAAAAGATTCTTCTTGTCAATCCCTGGATCCACGATTTCGCCGCGTATGATTACTGGGCGAAACCGCTTGGATTGCTCTATATCGGTTCCGTTCTTCGAAACGAGGGATTCCGCGTCAAACTTGTCGATTGTCTTAACGACCCCGAAGCCCTGCGCTTCGGCACGAGAAAAAACGGACGGGGTCGCTTCCGCAAGGAAGAAATTTCCAAACCCGCCGCTCTGGCCCATATTCCGCGCCGCTACAGCCGCTACGGCATGTCTCCCGGCAGATTCAGGGAGGCGCTTCACCAGTGCGGCCGTCCCGACGCGATATTCGTGACCTCCGTTATGACATACTGGTATCCCGGTGTGTTTGAGGCCATCGAAATTATAAAGCAACTGTTCCCTGACGTGCCGCTCGCCCTGGGAGGCATCTACGCGACGCTGTGCCCGGAACACGCGCGCGCCCGCTCCGGAGCCGACCTGGTTGTCGAAGGGGATGTTCTATTTCGAAAACCCGAGAGCAAAAACTCACTCCAGGCCGTGCTGAAAATGCTTCTCGGCACGGACCTCAACTTTTTTGAGCCCCATGAAACACTGGCATCACTCCCCTTCCCCGCCTATGACCTGCTGCCGTCTTTTGACCAGGCCGTTCTGCTTACATCGCGGGGATGTCCCTATTCCTGTGGTTACTGCGCGTCCCGCTATCTTAACGG
>DSBH01000209.1 GCA_011056825.1 Deltaproteobacteria bacterium
GTACAGAAGAAACAGACAGTCCCGGATTTTTTTGTAAGCTCCCTGTCCGCGGCGTTTCGCAAGCGATATTTCCCCGGCGTGCCGGAGGCCCTTTGGAACGACTGGCACTGGCAGGTCCGAAACGGCATTAGAAGCTGCGACGAACTCACGCGTATACTCCATTTAAGCGACGATGAGAAAAACGCTCTTGAGCCCGCGAAGAATCGGCTTCCTCTGCTGATCACACCTTACTATGCGAGCCTCATGGACCCCGCCGATCCTCTGCAGCCGATCCGCAGGACCATGGTCCCCGTGACGGCCGAATTGATCCGGTCGCCGGGAGAACAGGACGACCCCCTGTCGGAGGAGCCCTATACCCCCGTTCCCGGACTCGTTCACCGTTATCCCGACCGGGTTCTCTTTCTCGTGTCCGATGTCTGCGCGGGATACTGCCGATATTGCACCCGCTCCCGACTTGTTGGGCGACGCCCCGACGGCGCCGGACGGATCATGGACCGGTGGAACGCCGGCATCGAATATATCGCGTCAAACCCCCGTATTCGGGATATTCTCATCTCAGGGGGAGACCCCCTGATGCTGTCCGATGAGCGACTCGAGTGGCTTCTGCAACGATTGAGCGCCATACCCCATGTGGAAATCCTCCGTATCGGTACGAAGGTCCCGGCTACACTGCCACAGCGGATCACCTTTCCGCTTGTCCGCATGCTGAAACGCTACCAGCCGCTCTGGATGAATATTCACTGCACCCATCCCGACGAGCTGACGGAGGAAATGCGCGAGGCATGCCGCCGGCTGGCCGACGCGGGCATTCCTCTTCAGAGCCAGACCGTCCTTCTCGCCGGCGTCAATGACCGTACGGCCACGCTGATGGACCTGTTCCACGAACTGCTTCGCATGCGCGTGAGACCCTACTATCTCTTTCAGTGCGACCCCATCTCCGGCTCGGGACACTTCAGGACGCCGCTTGCCGCCGGGCTTTCCATCATGCAGGAACTGCGCGGCTATACGACAGGATTCGCCGTTCCGCTTTATGTCATCGACACTCCCGGCGGGGGCGGCAAGATTCCTGTCATGCCCGAGTGTGTCATGGGACAGGAAGGCGACACGGTGGTGCTGAAAAATTTCGAGGGAAAGCTGTACCGGTACAGGGACAACGCGGCTCTTTCCCACGCCCTGCTCGACCGCCGGTGGAACGAACAATGAACATCGGCATTACATTTGACAGCATTGAGGAATACCTGCGTGCCGGCGTGAGCAGGGAAACGGCGGCCGAGTTCGACCGGGAAGAAACGATAGAGGCCATAGCAACGGCATTGCGGGATCTCGGACACACGCCCGATATCATAGGCAACATCCGGTCCCTCGTAAAACGCCTGGCCACCGGTGACCGAGGGGACCTGGTATTCAACATCGCCGAAGGCCTTAAGGGGTTCGGCCGCGAAGCCCAGGTCCCGGCATTGCTTGATGCGTACGATATTCCCTATACCTTCTCCGATCCCCTGGCACTGGCGATCACCTTACACAAAGGTATGGCGAAGCACGTGATCCGCGATCTCGGAATTTCAACGCCCGATTTCGCGGTGGTGCACACGCCGGATGACGCGAAACACGTCCACCTGATACGACCGTTATTCGTCAAGCCAGTGGCCGAGGGAACCAGCAAGGGCGTTACACCCGCGTCCAGAGTAAACGATACGCGGGCTCTTGTCGCCCGGTGCGCCCGCATCATTACCTCCTTCGGTCAGCCTGCCCTGGTGGAAACGTACCTGCCGGGACGGGAATTTACCGCAGGCATTCTCGGAACGGGAGACAAGGCGTTCTGCTTCGGCGTTCTCGAGGTGCTGGTGCATGACAAGGCGGACCGGGGCATTTATACTTTCAAGAGCAAGGAACGATACCTGGAGAGGGTAACTTATCGTGTCGCCGGTGACGACGCGTCCCGAGGGGCGGCGGTAATAGCCCTGCAGGCGTGGCGCGGCCTGGGTTGCCGAGACGCCGGCCGCGTCGACGTCAGAGAGGACGGGGCAGGCAACCCGAACATCATTGACATAAATCCCCTGGCCGGTCTTCACCCGGTGCATTCGGACCTGTCCATTCTTGCCGCGAAAACAGGCATGTCGTACCGCAACCTCATCGCCGTCATCCTCGAGTCGGCCCTGGAGCGGGTGCACCGTCCCGCAACAGCGGCGGCATCATGAAAAAAGCCGCTCGCATCGCCCTTGTTCACAACATTCCGGCTGCGCCCGGACATCCTGCCGCCTCAGCCTCCCTCGACGTCCTCGATCAGGTCAACGCGGTTGATCTCGCCCTGCAAAAACTGGGATATGATTCCACGCGGATAACCCTGGCCAAAGATCCTTTGTCTTTCATAAAGCGTTTCCGGCGGGAACGAGTCGACGCAGCATTCAACCTCTGCGAAACGGTGGACGAAGACGCCTCTCTCGCTGCCCACCCGGCTGCGTTACTTGAGTTACTGGACACGCCGTTCACGGGCTCCCCGTCGCGGGCGCTCATGTACACCACGGACAAGGCGGCGGCTAAACTGATCATGACCGCTTCCGGTGTTTCGACTCCTCCGTTCGTCACGTTCGGAAACGGGATGAACGGAGACCCGTCCGTCCTGGCCACCCCGCTTATCGTGAAACCCCGTTTCGAAGACGGCGGCATCGGCATAGGCAGTGAATCCGTTTTCGAAAACACGCGCGATCTGGATAGGGCGCTGCCGGGCATATGTGAGCGTTTCGGGGCCGTCATCGTGGAGGAATACATCGCGGGCAGGGAATTCAACATTTCCCTGTTCGGCGACCCCGAACCGGAGGTTCTGCCTGTCGCGGAAATCGATTTTTCAACCTTTCCGGACAGGCTCTATCCGGTCCTCGGATACCGGGCGAAATGGGAGAAGGACTCACCCGAGTATACACACAGTCCCCGCCGGTTTCCGCATGATCTGTCCGGGGACCTGCGGGTCGCCCTGCGCGAAACCGCCCTGCGCTGTTTCAGACTGTTCGGACTGCGTGATTACGGGCGTGTCGACCTCCGCGTGACCGACGGCGGACACGTTTTCGTCCTGGAAGTGAACGCTAATCCATGCCTCAGTCTCGACGCGGGGTTCGCCGCGGCCCTCGAAAACAGCGGCGTCTCATACACCGACATGGTCGAACGCATGATCAACTGGACACTTCACCGAGTGGGGCGACCATGATACGGATCATCACTCCCCCCGACAGGGAAGGAATCCTTCGGCTTCTGCGGGCCGCTCGCGTATTCCGGGACGATGAGCTGCCCGTGGCCGCTGAACTGGTCGACACGTTTCTCGAACGGGGACCGGCGAGCGGATACGAGGCGTACTGCCGTGACGTGGGCACGATCCGGCCGGCAGGTTTTATCTGCTTCGGACCTGTCCCCCTTACCGAACGATCCTTCGACTTGTACTGGCTCGCGGTCGATCCGCGGGCTGGTCGTCGCGGCTTGGGAACGGAACTTGTGAAGTATTCGGAAACAGCCGTGGCGCACCGCGGCGGCGGATCCCTGTACATTGAAACGTCGTCCACGCCGCTCTACAAGACGGCGCGAACGTTCTACGAGAAGCGGGGGTTCGTCCGGGAGGCCCTTCTGCGGGATTTTTATCGCCCGGGCGACCACAAAATCATCTTCGTCAAGCGGATTCCGCACACAGAATAACCGGACGTCCTACTCCCCGTACCCGTCCAGTATCAGCTCGGAAAGCTCCCGGCGCTCCGACGCCTGGCCACGGCGGGCGGGACGACCCAGGGCCACCACGGCGGCCAGTTTCATTTCCTTCGGAATGCCGAGCAGGTCCTTCACCGCTTCGGCCTGGTTCAGTATCTGTCCGAGCCATACCGCACCCAGGCCGATTCCGTGGGCCGCCAGCAGCATGTTTTCCACGCAGGCCCCCAGCGCCATGTAATCTTTTATTTCGTCGTACATGGCGGTTGGATCGGCGCAAACGGCGATACAGACCCGGGACGATGCAATAATTTCACCGTCGGTGGTGTACCGGGCGAGTTTCTGCAGCATATCGACATCGTCGACAACGAGAAACCGCCAGGGCTGGTTGTTCAACCCAGAAGGGGCCCACGAACCGGCCTTCAGGATTTCACGTATCTCCCCCCGCTTCACCGCTTCGTCGGTGAATTCCCGCACGCTTCTCCTGGAATAGATGCCTTCAAGTAGTTCCATAACACCTCACTTGCCCCGCTTTTTCTCCGGTTTGTTTCCGGCGTTTTTTTTCTTCCGGGCGTCGTAACCATCAAGAATGCCGCGGATGATGGAATGTTCGTCTTTCAGGAGCTTCGATCCCCTGGTTATTTTACACAGGCTGATGTGATAATCGGCGGCGATACTCCGCTGGGTCCTGCCGGCGTGAAGATCCTTCAGCAACCGCCACCGCAGGGTGAGAACACGGCGTTCCTTTTCGGTGAAAATTTCATGAAAAAACCGCTCCATGGTTTCAGTGTCATTGATGCCGGCGAATATTTCTATCAGTTCTTTTTCGGACATGACCGTTTCCTTCCCTGCCGTTGACAAAAACGTCTTTCGACAGCCGCGGTTCAGGTTCTGGTGACCCTGAACACTTCCTCGATGGTGGTGACGCCATCCATGACTTTCCTGACACCGTCCTGCAGAAGCGTCATCATGCCCGCCTTCACGGCGACCTCCCGTATTCTGTTCGCATCGGCGGTGGTAAGAACCAGTTTCTTCAGTTCGTCGTCGAAAACCATCATTTCAAAAATGGCCGTCCGTCCCCTGAAACCCGTATTCATGCAGGCGGGACATCCCACGCTCCGGTAGACGGTACGGCCGTTGAACAGGTCGGGGTCGGCTCCGATTTTCTCCAGCGCTTCTCCGTCGGGGACATAGGATTCCCGGCATTCCGTGCAGAGCACGCGCACGAGTCGCTGCGCTATAACCGCGATTACCGAAGACGACACGAGAAACGGTTCGATGCCCATGTCGGTAATGCGGGTGATGGCGCCGGCGGCATCGTTCGTGTGCAGCGTCGAAAACACCAGGTGCCCGGTCAGGGACGATTGAATGGCGATTTCCGCCGTTTCACGGTCGCGGATCTCTCCCACGAGAATCACGTCCGGGTCCTGCCGAACAATCGACCGCAGTCCGCGGGCAAAGGTCAAGTCTATTTTCGGGTTAACCTGGATCTGGCCGATGCCGTTCATCTGGTATTCCACGGGATCCTCGATGGTGATGATATTGATCTCGGGATTGTTGATCGTCGAAAGCGCCCCGTACAGCGTGGTGGTTTTGCCGCTGCCCGTGGGACCGGTCACGAGTATGATGCCGTGAGGCGAATGTATGAGACCGTCGAAGAGACGAAGTCTTTTTTCGTCGATACCCAGGTCGTCAAGCCTGAATATGACGCCCGTCTTGTCGAGCAGCCTGAGGACGACCCGCTCCCCGAAGGCGGTGGGAATGACGGAGACGCGGATATCCACTTCCTTGTCGCCGATCCTGATGTCGATGCGGCCGTCCTGGGGAAGACGTTTCTCCGCGATATTGAGTCTCGCCATGACCTTGACGCGCGACACCAGGGCTGACTGAATGTGCTTCGGAAGGTTCAGGCTGTTATAGAGAACGCCGTCGATGCGGTACCGAACGGTGACCGTGTGCTGGTAAGGCTCAAGGTGAATATCGCTGGCCCGTTCCTTGACGGCCCGGGACAGAATCAGGTTGACCAGCTTGATAACGGGCGCGTCGCTGGTGTCGTCGAGCAGGTCCGCCGTTTCCTCGATTTCAGATATGATGCTGTCCGGCGATTCCTCGTCCATGTCCTGGACGAATTCCTCGGCCGACCCCGTCTGCTCGTCGTAGGCCCGGTTTATGGCGGACAGAATGGCCGCCTGCGTGGAGAGCACGACCGGCGCGTCATTCCATTCGAGAAGATTGCGAAGATCATCAAGAGGCTGAAAATTCGTGGGATCGCGCAGGGCGATCACCCTGCCGCCAGGAAGGTCGAGGGGTATCATGAGGTGCTTTTTCAGATACTGTATGGACACGGTCCGGGTAAAGTCCAGCCGCGCATCGTCGAGTGACAGCTCGGTGTGCAGGGGCAGGTCAAAACGCCGTCCCATCTCTTTCAGGAACTCCGCCTCGGTGACTACCTTTCGATTGATCAGATCCTCCGCCAGGCCCGTTCCCGCCGGCACATCCGTCCCGGCGCCGCCCAAGAAGTCATCGCCCCTGGTGGGACGACCTTCCGTGACGTCGTCGCCCGTCGCGGGAGCATGGTTGCCGGCCGGTGAACGAATTTTCTCCACGAACGCTTTCACTCTTCTTCTCCCATGATTTTCCGCAAACGTTTCGACCGGATTTCTCCTCCTTCCAGCGAATCCATGCGCTGTTTTTTTTCTTCGTACAGGGCGCGGGCCTCCACGGGATTTTCCACGATGTGGGGCGTGATGAAAATATAGAGATTCCGCTTCTCCCGTTTTTCCGATTCGTGCCGGAACAGCCATCCCAGAAGTGGTATCCGCCCCAGGCAGGGTACCTGCCAGGTGGTGTTCGACACGTCGTCGCCGATGAGACCGCCTATGACAATGGTATTCTCATCCTTGATGGTGACGGTGGTTTTCGCCGTCCGTTTCAGTGTCGAGGGCAGGTAGTCGTTCTGCTCCTGGCCCGAAAGTTTGGTGATCTCCTGGAATATGTTGAGACGCACAAAACGCTCGTGGTTGATCTGGGGCGTGATACGCAGGGTGACGCCCACGTCGCGGTATTCGTAGGATGAATAATCGCGGAGCGCCTCGGTGGTTTCCGCCCGCGTCTGGTAGGGAACGTTCTCGCCCACGTAGATCTCCGCCTCCTCGTTGTCCAGTGTCAATATCTGGGGCGTGGAGAGAATGTGTACGCCCTGCTCCTTCTGGTAGGCCTGGAACACGGCCCCCAGGTTGGGAAAGTAAAAATCGCCGATCTTGATCGTCTCTCCCAGCACGCCCAGGGAAAACCCCTCGGGCAGGCTGATCAGGCCGGTGTCTTTGTCGGCGCCCGGCATGATGCCCGGTCCGCTGAATCCGCCGCCGTAGACCTTGACCCTGCCATCGGTGTCGCTGATGTACTCGCCGCCGGTCCACTCGACGCCCAGTCCCGCTCCCCGGTCCACGTTCACTTCCATGATGAGCGCTTCGATGTATACCATGGGACGGGGAATGTCGAGCTGACCTATCACTTCCTCCACGGCCAGGTAATCATCCATGTCGGCCGTGATGATCAGGGCGTTGGTCGCCTTGTCCGCTATGATCTGTACATCCTTCGACAGCACGCCTCCCGAGGCGACAGCTCCTTCACGCTGTGTCCCGTCGACCCGGGGAATATCCATAAGCACTTTTGCCAGCGTTTCCGCCTCCGCGTGCTGCAGGCGGTACACGCGAATACGATCCACGCTGCGGGGTACCTTCCGGTCCAGCAGATCGACGAGATCCGTGATACGCTGTGTTTCATGTTCACCGGCCATAATGATGACCACGTTGGTTCTCGCGTCGGGCACGACTCTCACGGGTCCTTCCACCACGCCCGACTGCGTGCGCCGGGACGCCTGGAACACCTGGTTCAGCGATGACGCCACGTCGTCCGCCTTGGCGAATTCAAGAGGCACCACGGTGATTCGCTCCTCGATGCCCGCCACGTCCAGCTCATCGACTATCGTCATGAGCCGCTTGATGTTGGACAGCACGTCGGTGACGATAAGGGTCCCCGTTGGCTGGTACGAAAGGATGATACTCGACCTCGAAACAAGCGGCGTGAGTACCTTCTGCATCTCGGCGGGATTCGCGAATTGAAGCGGAATAATCTGTGTAACCACGCGATCGTCCGGTCCAGCCGCTTCTTCCATGAGCCTCGTTTCAACGCTTTTTTCGCGTGCCGCCACGGCAGGCACGATCTTGACAATGTCGCCGGCCGGCACCGTCGTGAATCCGTACACCTCCAGGACCGACTCGAACACCCGGTAGGCCTCGTCCATGGAAATTTTCCGGGGCGAAACGACGGTGACATTCGCCTTCACGTTGGGATCGATAATAAAATTTTTCCCCGTTACCTCGCTCATGAACTTGATAAAAACCCGAATATCCACGTTATCGAAATCGATGGTGATATATTGATCACCGTCACGGGGGAGTTCAGGCATCTCGCCGCCTCCGGCAGGTTCAGCGGACAGTGCAGGCTCCCGTGCCGGTACGGCGGGGCGGGGCGGCGCATCTTTTTCAAAGGCGGGAATACGCGCCGGCGGTGAAAAGGGGGAAACAGCCGGCTCCCGGCTCTTCGGGCTCGATGGTTTCATCGGCGCCGGCAGTGAGGAAGGCCGATCTTCCGCCTGTTCGGAAACGGGGGTCTCCACCGTGGTGATCAGGTCGTCGCCGCCGGTGACCCGTGCTCCTTCCGACAATCCGTACGTCCCGACAACGAAACACAGCAAAACCCACAATGCCGCGTATAGTTTCTTCATCATTTCGTCCTTTCGAACCTGTTTCCCATTATATTTCTTTTCATCGTTCGCCATCTCCCGCGCTTGCCAGGACGCGCCTGAACGCCGGCAGGGACCGTAACGCGTCGAGATCCTCATCATGTTCCGCCCAGTTTATCACCCGGGAATCCCGACGGACAGCCTCCTCCAGGCATACAAGCGCCCGTTCTTTCTCTCCCGATCCGGCGTGCAGACAGGCAAGATTATACCAGGGATCGGCATAGGAGTCGTCACGTTCCGCGGCCTCGACGAACCAGGACTCGGCTTCGCCCAGGTCGCCCCGGAGCAGGCAGAGCACGCCCAGATTATTGCAGGCGGGCGCGAAGGAGGGATCTTCCGCGGCAACCCGCCGGTACAGTTCCTCCGCCTGTTTCACTTCACCCCGCCCCTGGTGTTCCAGTCCCAACCGGAAAAGCGCCGCCGCGGTTTCTTCCCGCTCCCCGGCTCTCACGGCCGCAGGTTCCGTTGCCGGGACGGCTGCGACTCCCGGCGACCTGTCCGCCGTCGACGCGCGGAACGTCCCTGTAATTTGCACGACAAACACCGCAAGAGCGAGAACGGCAAGCACTCCCGCCGCAGCCGCGATGACACTTCGCCGTCTTCCGCGACGTTCCGGTTTGCCTATGACCGTCCCATAGCCGCCGTACCGGCCGTCCTTCTCGTCCTGGGCCCTCTTCAGGGCTTCGAGGATATAGCTCATGGCGCCGCCCCGCCTGCCAACGCCCTGATCCCCTCCACCAGCACGTCGCGTCCCCAGAAACTGAGAATCGCCAGCATCGCGGCCAGCACCAGCACCGTGGCGCCCATCCGGCGGAACATCGCCCGCCTGTTACTGCCCAGGTAGGCGGGCCCGATGTCCCGCACGGCCTTGCGAAGAATGCCTCCGTCGATAACATGGTGATCCAGCGCGAATGCAACGAGAAGCGCCCGGTCGCACAGCACGTTGATCTTGCGTGGATTGCCGCCCGACGCCCGGAAGATCCGCTTTTCGGCGGCCGTGGTAAACCTCACGGACGCCCCGTTCCCGTCGGCCACGGCCACGCGGTGCGCGATGTACCGGGCCGTCTGAATACGATCGAGCGGTTCCAGCGTGCACCGCACGGCGATCCGCTCGTTGAGCTGCCTGAGCGACGGGGATCCCAGGATACGTTCCAGTTCCGGCTGCCCCAGCAACACGATCTGGAGCAGTTTCTCACGCTCCGTTTCCAGGTTCGACAACATGCGAATCTGTTCCAGGACGGCCGGGGCCAGGTTCTGGGCCTCATCGACAAGCAGCACGGCGTTTCGTCCGGCCGCGAAATTTTTCAAGAGAAAGCCGTTGAGCGCGTCAATATAGGCCCTCCGCGTGGGCCGTCCCCGGCCGAGCTTCACATCGAATTCCCGTACGATCATGGACAGCAGGTCCCTGTCGGAAATGCCCGAATTGAAGATCACCGCTGTGTCGACAGAACTATCCAGGTGAGCCAGAAGCGCCCTGCTGATCGTCGTCTTGCCCGTCCCGACGCTTCCCGTTACCACTATGAAGCCCTTGCGCTCCGTGATTCCATAGATGAGATGATTCAGAGCCTCCCGGTGCCGCGGGGAAAGAAACAGGTAACGGGAATCCGGCGTGAGATTAAAGGGATTTTCTTTCAGCCCGAAATAATGTGCGTACATACACAACCACCGATGTCCACTCTTTCATTGCGCCATGGAAACAGCCGATTAATCCTCGAACCGGTACTGCAACAATTCTTCACGACCCCGTCGCTTGATGTTGACGGTCACTTCCGAACCCGATTCAAGGTTTCGGTATACATTCAATATATCCTCCGGACTTCGCAGGGCGCGGCCATCTATCTCACGGATCACGTCTCCGTTCCGCAGGCCGAGTTTCTGGAATATGCTGCCCGGCACGATGCTGCTTATCGCCACCCCGTCCAGATCGCCGCCCGAAAAAAAGGGCCGCAGACGGGCGTCGGTCATGAGACGGCCCATATCCCGAACCGCCGCGTCCACTTCGCTTCTCTTCAACACGACGGATTCTCCGGACTCGGACGATCCGGTTCCGGTACGCCGTTGATCCCACGCCTTCCCCGCCGGCGCGGACCGCGCGCCGTTCATATCGTTTTCCATGGCCAGCACTTCATCCCGGTCCTCCACCCTGAGCACCACCTTGGTCCGCATGATCTTCACCAGCCGGGCGCCGGCGACCTCGTCACCTTCACGGTACAATTCCTGTTCCCTTCCGCTCCGCTCGCCGATAACGGCGTACGAGGTTTCGCCGTTGCTTCCCGCCACGGTTCCCAGAAGCACCAGGTCCAGTTCAGTGTACTCCAGGGCGTCCACGTCGATTTCCATCGTCTCCGAAATTTCTTCCGCCGTCGTGGATCCGAACAGGTTTCTTTCGACGATAACGCCGTAGTCGGCGCGCGTCTGTTTTCCCGCTTCAGCGACGGGCGGTTCCGCCTGATACGCGGACGCGATCAGCTTCTCCGGCGAGGGAACAGGCGTCACCGCCTTGTAGAAAGTGCCCACTGCCAGGTAGACCGCGGCGGTTATGAAAGCCAGTATCGTGACGATGCGTACCAGTGACGACTGCATCTACGATGACCTTCCTATTCTGACCACGGGGTCGGCAATGGTACCTCCCACATTCAGGGAAACGTCACCGCCGAGCGCCGGGACGGAAACGCCCCCCTTCAGGTTGATCACGCTTGCCGCAAGCCGGGAACGCAACCTGACTGTTCCGCTCAGCGACCCCTCAAGCCCAGACCCCGCGAACGTTATCGACCGGACGGTGACTATCAATGATTTCATATCCGCTTTTACAACAACTCGCTCGAATTCGATGCTGCTGAGTCCTCGCCAGGGTTCCGTGAAACGCAACCCCCCGTCTTCGATGACGAGTTCGGCGCTTCCCGATCCGGCGAGCAGTTCCCGCGGTTCTCCCGCCATGGAAACGACGCCGCTCAGCGTACCCTCGATCCTGGTCCCCGACAACTGTTCCAGCCACGCGGCGCGTCCCAGCTCGACGCCGTCGATCTCCGCCTCGCAGGCGACCGGTCCCGACAGGTCAAAGCGATTTTTAAAAACCGCGCGGCCGTCGATTCGACCCCCGTAACCCTCGCCGCGAGCGGTCAAGGCGAATCGTCCGCCGATCAGGGGCCACAGGGCGGGCCTGGCCGTTACCCGGTGCGCCGTCGCGATCACTCCCGGACAGTCGGGCAGGGCGAAACCGCACTTTTCGACGCGCAGTCCCGGCGGAACGACCAGTCGAGCCGACTCGGCCGTCAGATCCACGCCCCTCCGGGCCGCGGCCTGTTCCACCGATCGTTCAAGTATGGCTGAGGGCACGGTCCAGTAC
>DSBH01000242.1 GCA_011056825.1 Deltaproteobacteria bacterium
GTACGAAGTTATTGACGGTAAAGGTCGCGTCCGTCCAGATCATGCTGTAGGCGTTGCGATACAGGTTAGTCGTACCGGGCGCCACGGTGAGGTAATAGGCACCAACTGCATCGGCAAAGTCATTGAGGCCGGGGTCGCCGGTCGGATTCAGCAAGGCCCGCACTCCGTCATAATAGTCGGGTTCAGTATACATCAGGTTAAAATCGGGAAGAAAGAGCCCCGCGAAGAGCGTTCCTTCGTTCAGGTTAGTGCCGATCATGGCAGGAACATCGGCAACCTCGTCCGAATCAAGAGCATCGTTAATGGACTGTGGCAGGAATGTACCCTCTGCGTACACAGGTGTAACCCAGGCCCAGCCGGGAGCATCATTCTGTGTAGTCATGATCTCTTCAACAGACAAACCTCTCAAACAGGTCCGTATTTCACCTGCATCATTGATTCCTCCGCAGGGACCGTCACTGGGAATCTCTGCATCCAGATCGGCAAAGGGCTTTCCTAAAATAACAAACCCGGCACCCAAATCTGTCTGCTCCGGACTGTAGGAACCGCTCTGGACGATGGCTTTATGGAACAAACCGTCATCCTGCGCCTCAGACGCCATCAGCGACAGCACGCTGTGCCCGCCGGCGGACTCGCCGAAGATGGTGACATTGCCCGGATCGCCGCCGAAATTATCAATGTTGGCCTGCACCCACTGGAGCGCCGCCACCTGGTCCTTCAGACCGAAGTTGCCCGTCGGATCCTCAAGCGCCGGGTGCGGCAGGAAGCCGAAGGCGTTGAGGCGGTAGTTGATGGTCACGACGATCACGTCTTCGTGTACCAGGTCGGGCATGTCATAGCCGGGATTGCACGCGGAACCCTGAATGAGCGCGCCGCCGTGAATCCAGACCATGACGGGAAGATCGTCGCCTTCCAGTGGCGCGAATACATTCAGATACAGGCAGTCCTCGTTGCCGCATCCGTCATCCTGAATACACTTGTCACCAAACCGGGTGGCGATGACGATGTCCCCTTCTTCGGCTTCGTACACTGCGGGCGGTGCAAAACGCAATTCTCCCACCGGCGGCGCCGCGTAAGGAATACCCTTCCAGACATTCATCCTGGCGGGCACTTCATAGCCGACGATATCTCCCGAGGTAGTTGCGACAGCGTCGGGGATTGGTGCTAAGCCAACTTCGACTCCACCCGCATCCAGTGCGTCACGGAAGTCTTCGATGGCGGTGCGCAAGGCTCCAATACTGCCACTATTCACTGCGAATCCCACGTCGTTTTCGAAGGTGGTCACGTCCGCCTGGAAATCTTCCAGGTCTCCCGGAAAGTCCACACCCGGGAATGTGGTGCCGTTGGAGGGATCGTTGTCGGTGTCAAGGGCGTTGAAAATCAACGCATCCACCCGCATGTCTTCATCGGAAATATCATCCAGCCCCATGGAAGCAACGGCCGTGCCGCTTCCGATCTCAATCCCGTCGGGACCGCCGAAGTAGAAGGTAATCTCCCTGCCCGGGAAATACACGTAGGCGCCGTCCTCGTCCGTGTAGCCGTAACGATCTCTCGCCCCTTCGGGCGCCGCGGCGACATAGTACAACCCGTCCATGGGACCTTCATGCACTAAAACACCGTCATGAGGAAAGACGTCGATCGTCAGCGGATCCCTCATGGTAAGAATTCCGCCCTGTGAAACTTCCAGGTATCCCTTGACGGCGCTTGTATACGGCTCCCAGTCGAAACCGGGATCACCTGTTTTGGCGAAGTTGGTCCACATGGTCATCATGGTGTCGGCGACCTCTGTGTCCGTTTCACTCCACCCGATCGGCGGTGGATCTCCGGGAGGAAAACCGGTAAGACCCAGGAGGTGGTGAGAATAAGCGCTTTCGGGATAGTTGAACACGTAAACCAGCTCGATGCCGTGGTAGGCGACGCCGCCCTCGGCCGCCCAGCCGCTCATGACGTGATCAAAGATGTAGGCATAGACGGGGGAATCAAACAGATCCGCGTAGAATCCCATATCTTCCACCAGACGGGGAGCGCCGAACCCGCCGGTTGTCGCCGTGGCGGGCATGAATATATCATCACGGTTCATGCCGGAAATAAGCGGCACATCGATATAGTCACCCTCTTCTGTGGCATCCTCCAGTGCCTTGGGCAAATGTCCGCCGTCAACATTAGGCCCTATCAGCGTGGACAGGGGTATCTGGGCGACTCCCAGGTCAACCACGGCCGCTTCGGAGGCACTCACGACATCCTCCCAGGGTATCGCGCGCATTTCCTCGAGACTTTCAACACCTAGCTCAGCTTGGAGCGCCAGTCCTCCCGCGCAGGCAATATCCAGCGACGTGGTATCCAGCGGGTACATGCCGCTTTGTATGATCGCCTTATGGAACAATCCCACCGCATCGGGAGACGCGAGCAGATGCTGTACCTTGCCGCCGCCGCCTGATTCGCCGAAGATGGTCACGTCGTCCGGATCACCGCCGAAGGCCTCGATGTTGTCCCGAACCCATTCCAGGGCCGCCACGAGGTCCATCTGACCGTAGTTACCGGCGCCGGCATACCCCGATTCAGCCACTGATTCCGCGATAAGATCAGGATGGGCCAGGTATCCGAACGGCCCCAGGCGATGGTTGACGGTGATAAGGATCACGTCCTTCGTGGGCAGCGATTCGGGATTGTTAAAGGCAAGAGTATTGCCGGTAAGAATGGTGAACCCGCCGCCATGAAAATAGACCATGACGGGAAGGTCTTCGGCGTCGCGTGGCGCCGTGATGTTCAGGTACAGACAGTCTTCACTCATACCGCCTTCGCCCCCCGATTGGTACTTCGGGTTCTGGGCCGCCTGATCTCCCCAGGCCGTGGCTTCACGGATTCCTTCCCATACGTCGGGAGCCTGCGGCGGCCGCCATCTGAGATCGCCTACAGGGGGCTTCGCATAGGGAACGCCCAGCCACTGCCAGGTATCATCCGTCGGGCCGGAAGCTCGCAGCAGTCCGTACATGGTTTCGACAACACCCCGTGCCTGCAGACCCGCGTTCAGGTTCTCTCTGGCTTCATCGGCAGTTTTGAGTATCAGGCCCAGGTCAGCCATTAACCCGGCCACGTTCGGATCAGCCTCGAAATCGTCCGGACTCTGGTCAAAATCGATGGGCACGGCCGCCGATACAGATTCCGCGGTTTCTTCGGTAATCTGAATACCATTGCTCAGGTCACCGTCGTCATCAAGCGTCTGAAGCAACCGCGCTATATTGGTGACCGCCTGGTTTGCCGTGTCGGCGGCGCCGGGAACGATGTCCACCGGCGTAACCAGGTCCTTGCCATCGGACGACCCCAGCAGAAGATCACCAATGTAAAAGTCCACCGTGTCACCGGGCTCATAATCGAAGGTGCCGTCTCCATCGGTATAACCCTCGAGACCTGAAGGATCTGCGACATAATAGAGTCCTTCGACGGGACTGTTCACGAACACCCCCGAACTGGAGGGGCTGCCGCCGACAGGTGTCGCGTCGCCCCCGCCGGTACCGATAATGGACACCAGGCCCAGCAGGAGCACCGTCAAGATTGCTCCGTAGCGGAAACCGGTTAAGAGTTGTTTACGTGCCTGTTCCATGACTGATTCCTCCTTCTTGAGACCGTGTAATTATCTTTCCTGAATAAATGTACAAAAACGCTCCTTCGCCGCTGATACGCGAAAAAAGAACGACTTTCCCGCATTATCGCACGGCGGCGGGATTGCGCTTCACGCAACACTTTTTTATTTACATTTCAATCTGTTGGGAGGAATCAGTTAGAAAAAAGGAATCGCAGAGCCTCCGTTAACCGGAGTCGGAATGAGATAGGATTCTGCACTGCTCGTGATTTTTAGCAGATTCTTTCCCCCTTGTCAAGGAAAATGACCGGATTTGCTGACAGGTGATAATATCATCATGTGGGAACCCAAAATCCGCGATTGATTTTCTGTAGAGCACGTTATCCACTCATCAGTATTCAAAGTCAAAGGATATAACAGAGATGGTGCAGACGCCTGGCCTTCGACAAGGCCTGTCCTGAGCTCCGTCAAAGGGCTCATGAGAACCCTGTCGAAGTACGGACGGTGGACCTGCAGCACCAGGCCCCGTTCATCCTTCGACAGGCTCAGGATGAACGGGGTTTGGGGAAAGCTCAGGACAGGCCTTGTCAAAGGATAGACCGGGCAACAAGGAGTCGACAATATCTTTTCCCCTTTCCCCTGGTGTGGCTACTTCCGCTTTTTTTCTTTCCCCTCTACGGGGCGGCCTATTCTCCTTCCTTTTTTTCTTTCCCCTCCCCTAGAGGGAGGGGATAAAGGATTAGAACCCCTCAAGGGGGCGGGTCAGGCGAATCATGGGAACTTTTTTCAGATTTCGCTCTTCTCTTGTCAATCGATGCAAAACATATTAAAAGGCAGCGATGGTAATAGAAAAACGAAAGGGACGACTCGTTCCTCGCTTAAGGAAAGAGAATGGAAAATAATCAGGTGTACAACGGCGGCACGAATGATCCCGTGGAGCATGCCCGGGAAGTTCTCAGAATTGAAGCGGACAGTATCATTTCGCTGATCGACCGGGTCGACGATAATTTCAGGAAGGCTGTGGACATCGTGTCGTCATGTCGCGGCCGGGTTATCGTCACCGGACTCGGCAAATCGGGCCTCATCGGGAAAAAGATCGTAGCGACTCTCACGAGCACGGGCACTCCGTCTCTCTTTCTTCATCCCGTGGAGGGGGTGCACGGTGACCTCGGCATCGTGACCCGGGACGACGCGGTCATCGCCATTTCAAACAGCGGCGAAACGCAGGAATTAAACGTTCTTATTGACCGTTTTCACGATATGGGCCTCTCGCTCATCGCCTTTACGGGCAACACATCTTCTTCGCTGGCACGGGCAAGCGATTGCTGCATCGACGTGGGCGTTCCACGCGAAGCATGTCCCTTCAACCTTGCGCCGACGTCGAGTTCAACGGCGACGCTTGCCATGGGGGACGCTCTCGCCGTTGCGCTGGTCAAGAAAAAACGTTTCACCGAGGAAGACTTCTACAAGTTTCATCCCGGTGGAACACTGGGCCTCAGGCTCCTGGCAAAGGTGCGGGAGGCTATGACAACGGATGACCGGGTGCCCGCCGTACCCACGGGAACGCCGGTTTCCGAAGCCGTGCGCGAAATGGATGAAAAAAACCTTGGCTTCGTTTTGATAACCGGCAATTACAACCGGCTGCTCGGCATCCTTACCGACGGTGATCTGCGTCGCTTCATCAGACATAAGGCGGAATTCAACGGGAAAAAGGTTGATGATTTCATGACGCGGTCGCCGCGCACCATCAGCGCGGGCGCCACTCTCGGAGAAGCCGTCGAAATCATGCAGAAACACGAAATCACCACATTGGCGGTGGTTGACGAGCAGGGATGTCTGGAAGGCTCCGTCCATCTCCACGACATCCTGGGACGAGGCGGCACGATAAAAATCGCCATGCCGCAGGAGACCTGAACGGCCGCCCTGCATAACGTACCGGCTTCGCGAACCGCCGAGGATTTTACATGAATGTGCCGAACCAGGAACTGATAGTACGCTGCCTCAAATGCGGCCAGAAAAACAGGATCAGCCGCGATCACCTGGGCGACAGGCCGTTTTGCGGGCGCTGCGGGGCGTCTCTCGACGAAATCTACATACAGTGTCTCAGATGCGGACGCATCAACAGGATTCCCGAAGGACGGGTTCACGACCTGCCGCGCTGCGGCAAATGCGGGGCCCCGCTCTATACCGACTACGTGCTTGACTTGTCGGAAGAAAACTTCGAACGGGAAGTCATCGAACGCGACGAGACAATCCTTGTGTGCTGTTGGGACCCGGATCGCGATCTCTGCCGCAGGGTCATGCCGGCGCTTACCAAGCTCGCGCCGAAATACCTGGGCAATCTGAAACTGTACCGGCTGAATATTCATGAAAATCCCGAGCTCGCCGCGCGATACTCGGTGGAGACGACTCCCGCCTACCTGCTTTTCAAAAAGGGGACTCTTACTGAAACAATCTTGGGAATTGCCTCGCTCGCGGATCTCGAAAAGAAACTTATCGCCATATCACGGCGATAGCCGCAGGAAGGCGGTCGTGCCGAGGCACTACTCACTGTTGCCATGAATCACATCGATATCAACGATAAAGAACAAGTTCTGGCGCGCATCAGGACGCGTCTCGCTCGCATAGACGCCGAATATTCGCGGCGGGTGGCGGTTATCCGGTCGTACAACAGAAACGGCCAGGATTGGCGACCGGCGGGTGTTTTGATTCCCCTGTACTACAAAAAAAATATCGAAGGCGGCGGAGGCGGGTTCGTGCTCCAGTTGATACGAAGATCGGCCGCCGTGAAGCAGTCCGGCGACATCAGCGGTCCAGGGGGTATGCTGGCCCCTCGGCTCGACCGCGTACTCCGCCTTCCACTGCGTCTGGGCGTAACGCCCATATTCAGGGGACTTACCAGGACCGCCGCGAAACAAAAGGGGAACGCGGAATTTTCCGCCGTCTCTCTGTTTCTTGCCAACGCGCTCCGTGAATCATGGGAAGAAATCGGCCTCAATCCGCTGAACGTCGATTTTCTTGGTCCCCTGCCCTGCCAGGACCTGCTGTTGATGACAAAGACCATCTTCCCCGTGGCGGGCCATGTCAAACGTGAGTGGAAATTCAGGCCGAACGAAGAAGTTGAACGAGTGGTGGAAATTCCCCTTGCCGACTTTTTCAGAAAAGACTCATACGGCATGTATTGCGTGGATAACAGTTTCAGCGGCAAGTCCCCGCCTTTCACAACGCCCTGCCTCATCCGCCGGGGTCACGGCGACGAGGAAGACATTCTCTGGGGCGCCACCCTTCGCATTATGATGGACTTCCTGCGCATCGTTTTCAATTTCGTCCCCCCCGAAAACGGCGACGGCCGGGTGATACGGAAAATCATTTCAGCCGAATACCTGGCAAGCAACGGGAAGTCGGGAAAACCGGCCGCCCGGGCCTCCAACGGGACCCGGGAGCGCCGGCCATGACAAGGTACCTGTGATCGCTTTTTATTGCGCTTACGTCTCCGGTTATTCCACCGTCATAATGTCCTGATTCAACTCCAACACTTTCGGACCAATACCGGGGACCTTCGTAATATCCGCGGCGGATTGAAACGACCCGTTTTCATCACGATATTCGACGATCCGCTGCGAAAGCTTGTCGCCCACGTATTTAAGCGTCGCCAGCTCCTCGGCCGTTGCGGTGTTGATATTAATATTTCCTGTTACCTCGTCCGCCGAGATGGCCGGCGCACAGAAAACGATGAAAGATAAAACGGCGATAACAGAAACTGCAATTTTGAAATGTTTCATTTTTTCTCCTCCTGTTTTAATTAAAATGTCGTTCGACCACAGGCCCTCCGGGCGACGGCAGGGACCCCCGGAACGCGCCGGAGCCTTTCCCGGTTCGATAACACGAACCCGGCGGATACCCCGGCAGCGGAACCCCGAACGTGCCCGCCCCGAAATAACGCGGTCCATGAACGCAGAAAAAATGATTCGGTGAAAAAGATGATCAGGAAAGGTGCGGCCCAAAGGCCGAAAGATGATCGGCTGAAATTATCGTCGTCGAAGCCGGTCTATGAAACCCGGTGCGAGTTTCTTCTTATGCTTCAGATCGACCCGGAATGCAATAAAAAATAATTATTTTTTCAGAAATAATGTTATTAACGCTTAATTTTCGGAGACTTTCCCCGGATTAAACAGGAGCTGATACTTCATTTCAAGACTTTATCCGGATTTCCTGGAATCATCAATGTCGTCATTCCGGCGAAGGCCACCATCCACCCGTTGTCATTCCGGCGAAGACCGAAATCCAGTCATCGTCATTCCGTCGAAGACCGGCTATACTCCCCGTAAGGGTGAACCCATTTTATGTAAGGTGTTTACTGGATGTGCCCGGAGGAGACGTGCCGGGTCAAATCCGGCATGACGAAAAAAGAACATAAAGGTCTCATTTCATGATTCGACGCGGTTCGACTCCAGGCGGCGGATGAGAAGACCGGATGTTGAAACGCGCAATTCATACCTTCCATCGCGGGCGCCGGTGAACGTGGCCGATCCGTATTCTGCGTCGACGATAGGCGCCAGCAGGGCATACCGTCGGCGAAGATCAAACAGGTCCACGGGCCGTTTCGAGGCAAGACGATAGAGCGACCGCTCTTTTCCCCGCTCCTCGTCTATATCGGAATAACGGCCCCCGATTCTGTCTAGTTCATAGGCCGTGTGCAGCCCGAGTAAGTTGAAAAGAGGTTTCCACTTGATAATTCGAGCGTCGATGTACAATTCGTCGCCGGCAAGATCGAACACCTCGACGACACCGTCCGGAAACCGAACCTGGGCGCTAAACCGCTGCCCTTCACGGGGGTGAATTTCGATTTCGGCGGCGGTCGTTTCGTGGGTCAGCGCCTGGTACCCCCTGACGGCTATCGTGGTCACGGCAAACAGGCAAGACATCGAAACCATCAGAACGGCAAGCAGGAGATACTCGAATCCCCGCAGATACCGCCGTTTCCTCGCCGTACTCACCGCCGCGGCAAAAAAAGCAGAAACAGGGCGGCGCAAATAAGGGCTATGATTGTTAATGGCTGTATCATGGAAGGCTCCGAAAAGATGTTTATCATTCCGGCGAAAGCCGGCTATGGCACCCGTAAGGATGAATCCGGCATATTCACTGTCTCCTGGATGCCGGATCAGGCTTTGCCTGTCCGGTATGACGGGGAATGAGTCCCGCATATATTACTTCGTATACGTCAAAATTCTACTATTTTATCACGTTGCCATGAAGAAATTTTTTCTCTCGATCATGTTCACGCCCGGAATATCCCGGCACGGCTTCGGGGCGGTAATTTCAGAATGTATACAGGGATTTTCCACACAATTATGGATTGAAAGTCACGTATAAAGATTTGCCGACGAAAGTGCGGATCCGCCGAACTCCTCGTAATAACGGCGCACCCGCGCAAGGTAGGTCCGCGTCTCGCCGGGAAGGCTTCCATCACTGCGATCAAGGTTCCCCATACCCCAGTTATAGGCGGCCAGGGCCTGATCAACATCGCCTCCGTACCGATCCATGAGCATTCGCAGATACCGGACGCCGCCCGTCACGTTCTCGGCGGGATCGTAGGGATTCTCCACTCCCAGATCGCGCGCCGTTTCGGGCATGAGCTGCATGAGCCCCATGGCTCCCTTCGACGATGTACTCCCGGCCTGAAAATCGCTTTCTGCCTTGACCACCGCCCGCACCAGGTTTTCGTCCACGCCGTATTGTTGCGATGCCGCGACAATAATGTTCTCGATCGATCCCGCCGCTTCGTTTTTCCCAACAGGGAAAATATTTCCCGGTGAAACATCAGCTATACGGGTCAGACTTTCCTTTAACAGGGCAAGTGATCTTCCGGCAAAGGGCGTCGCTTTTCGCGCCCCTCTCAACGAAAACAGGACATGCTCGTTAATCCGCTTTTTTAAAAGGACCGCCAATTCTTCGAAGCTATCCGCCGACGGAGCGGCATAGCGGTTTCGCGGCGCTTCGGAGTCCGAAACCCGGTCCGCCAGAATGGAACTGAAAGACGGGTTCGGTTCCCGCGGGTCAGGAACCTTCGGTAACGCCCGAGCATCAGGGTTGTCGCCTGTCGTCCGGAAAACCCCGGCCGACGTTACGGGGCTGGGAATATGCATGATTGTTCCTCGCTCATCGGGAGATGTCGATCATATCGCCTCCCGTTTTTACCCTTCATACATACAAAATCCGTGCCGGACGGAACAGCCGTCAACCATGATTATGTTCCGCCCGGAACCCTCGCATCGTCGAGAAAGAACACTCGACTAAAAAAACGCCTCGGCGCTTTTCCCGGTGGCATTATTTATTTCTTTCACGTGGATTGTTCTTCTCAGCCAGTCCCGGTAGTCATCCCGGTGGTTAGTAACCACGAAATCGAGATAGGCGAGATTATGTTCAATGGCCTTCCGATACAGATCCTCGTCGATGTCCCAGCGCGCCCGGAAATGATGTCTGGCGAAACGGTCGACATTATCGAAATCATCGGCGAAACGTTTTAACGTCATCTGGTAAAATCCCCTGGTCTTGTCCAAGAGATCCAGCCGATTTGAGAACTGGTTTATTCCGCCCTCGACGAATTCGTTGTATAGATCGAGCAACTTTTCCAGGTATACGCGGTCGGCCATCTGCCCCAGCAGGTCGCCTGTTCCCAGGATCTTTCCCAGAAGCTCCACGGTTTCATCGGCAAAGCGGATATCCCCGATTGAAACGCTCAAGCCCGTGCATCGAAGAATATCGCGGAACGCGTCGAGGTCGTTCCCGAAAAGTGGATCGTCCGCGTAATAACGCCTGACAAAATCGATGCTGCGCTCGATGTGAACCAGCGTGTATTTCGCCCCTGTTCCCTCCAGATCGTCGTCTTCCTGCATGTAGCCCGTGTCGTGCATAAGCGCGCTCACGAGGCCCATCGTAAAATCCTTCTCCGACAGTTCGCGGCCCGTCTCCACGGCCCCGTGCATCAGCCGCGCCATTGCCAGCGTGACGGCCAGCGTATGACGCAGGTCATGATACGAAACGTTGCAGGCCCGGTAACCGGGATAATCGCCCCGGAACAACCGCACCACGTCATCGCAGGCGTTGTCGAACGGTTCCAAATCGTACCCGGGAAACACCGTGGACGCGATCGTCCTGACTTCCTCTATAACGGCGTCGAAGTCCTCGACGTCGAAAAGTGTTGACAGCTGAGCTTCATGTTCTTCCATGACTCTTCCCTCCTGTACGTAAGACGACGCGTCACCCGCGCCTGTCATTACGACGGTGATTTTTTACCGGAGTCAGCAATATCGGTGGGATCAAGAGACAGTCGGTAGAGAGGAACCGGTTGTAAAAAGAAGAAATCTGAATTGATTATCTTTGCCTATATGCCATTGTTGACACCATGTCAAGCCCTTAGAAAGCCCGGAAAAATACTGCATTGACGAACAGTTATGTCGCCGGTTCAGGATCGGCATTCCCCATTATTCACAGTTTCATATTGAACGGATTGGTAACCACGACGCCCTTCAACAGGGCTCTACCACTTCGGGACACACAAGGGCGAGCGGAATAGCAATGCCCGTTCATCCTGAATCTATCATCACATTCCCGTTCATCCTGAATCCACCATCACATTCCCGTTCATCCTGAGCCTGTCGAAGGATGAAACGGGAAGAGCATATTTCCCATATTTATCTCCGCAGGGGTAGAACCCTCTCGAAAGGCTCGGGTTTGCATTCATCTCCCGGTCTGTCCTTTCCGCCGGGAAAGGAGTAAAATACAAAAATTATTTCATCCTTCGACAGAACCTGTCCTGAGCGACGCCGAAGGGCTCAAGGTGAGAGAAGTTTAAAAAATGCTCCCTGGCTTCATTGCCGTCATGCCGGCGAAGGCCGGCATCCAGTTTTTTTGGATACTTTCCGGATTTCCCGTTTTCGGGATTCAAGCCCGCACAGAGGGGGATTAAAACGGGCACGCGATTTATTTCTCAGGAACGACGGTTAAAAGGGTTACGCATGAGTCCCCCGTTTCATCCTTCGACAGGCTCAGGATGAACGGGTATGTGGTGGCAGGTTCAGGATGAACGGGTATGTGGTGGCAGGCTCAGGATGAACGGGAGGTATACCCCAAAGTTGTGGATTGATGGTTGAATAAAAAAAGCGTACCCTTCGGTTCGTTGTGATCAGCAACAAAAAAACCGAATTGGAGGATACGCTTGTGAAGAAGTCTACCGTGA
>DSBH01000282.1 GCA_011056825.1 Deltaproteobacteria bacterium
GCGTCATATCGAAAATATTTACCGTGACCAACATTTACCGGCTTATAACCAGTGATCGTGTCGGTTTCGGCGACGAGGGTTTCGCCTTTACCTCGATTACCTCACAACCGGTCATTCGGGACGGGGTGGCCTCATTTGATGATTTTCGACTGGAAAGCCCTTCGATTCAGATGTCGGCCGTGGGACACTACCGATTGAACGAGGCGATCGTAGACGCAGTCGTTGTTATTCAACCACTGGAAACCGTGGACCGGATTATAAACCTCATACCGATCGTGAACTGGATTCTCCTGGGCAAAGAAAAACGACTCGTCGTAATCGGCGCCAAGATAAAGGGCGACATCAGCGATCCCGAGGTCACGATTACACCGCTTGACACCATTGCAAAACCTGTAACGGGCATTCTGCTTCGTACTCTGAGATTGCCGGTGGACGTCATTATTTCTCCCGGCAAGATCATTCCCGGCGTGAATTGACCGGTGGAAGAGGGTCTGGTCGTGCGACGGCGGTTGATGCGTTTGTTGGCAGCTTGACAGTCTTCCGGAATGTGTGTAGTATTCCGCAATTCCAAAAAAAGGTACAATAAAAGAGTGACCAATGGGAAATAATAAAAAAATAAAAAAGATACTTGTCGCGAACCGGGGTGAAATAGCCCTTCGCATCATACGAACAGTAAAGGAATTGGGCATGACGGCGGTCAGCGTTTACGAAAAGCCCGATTCCAACGCCCTGTTCATCCGTTTCGCCGATCAGGCGATTTTCATCGGCGAAGGTCCCCGCAAAGATTATCTGGATATCGATCGCATCCTCTGGGCGGCGAGGATCAGCGGAGCCGACGCGATTCACCCGGGTTACGGTTTTCTTTCCGAAAACCCTGATTTTTCAGAAGCATGCGAAAAGGCGGGGATCAATTTTATCGGTCCGCCGCCCGATGTTATACGTAACCTGAGTGACAAGGTTGTGGCCCGCGGCATCATGGAAAAAGCGGGGATTCCGTTCATACCCGGAACGACAGATCTTTCACCCGGTGATGATGGCGTCCGGGAGGCCCTGGCATTCGCTGAAAAACACCGCTATCCTCTCATGCTGAAAGCATCGGCCGGAGGCGGCGGACGGGGCATTCGAAAAATAACGAACAAGGAAGAGCTGGTCGCCCAGATTCCCGCCGCAATGGCGGAAGCCAAATCCGCTTTTAACGATGATCGCGTCTACGTGGAAAAATGCATTACTGAACCGCGACACGTGGAAGTGCAGATTCTTGCCGATGATCACGGAACGGTGCTGCACCTGGGGACCCGCGATTGTTCGATTCAACGGCGTCACCAGAAACTTCTTGAAGTAGCGCCCGCTGAACTCCCGGGCGATGTGGCTGAGAAGATCTGTGAGGCAGCCGTGGACGCGGCCAGAAACGCCGGGTATAGAAGTGCCGGAACGGTTGAGTTTCTTGTTGATTCTTCCACCAACGAGTTCTGGTTCATGGAAATGAATACCCGCCTTCAGGTGGAACATACCGTGACGGAAGTGCTCACCGGCGTCGATATCGTCAGGGAGCAGATAGAAATAGCCAACGGGAAACAGCTGAATTTAGCGGAAGTTCCCTGTGAGATGCTGGGCAAGGCAATACAGGTCCGAATCAATGCCGAAGACCCGAAAAACAATTTTATGCCCGAAGGAGGAAAACAGGTGGCCGTCTACCAGTCACCCGGCGGGCCCGGCATACGACTCGACGGTATCGCCTACCAGGGGTACAAAGTCCCGACGGAATACGACTCGCTGCTCGTGAAAATGACCGTCCGCGGGTATAACTGGGAACAGACGGTTCAGCGTTTGCGGCGCGCCTTGAACGATTTCCTGATCGTGGGACCGAAAACGACGATTCCCTTTTACCTGTCGATTTGCGACGAGCGGGATTTCATGCGGGGAGTGTTTGATACATCCTACCTGGAAAAGCACCCGGAAATTTTCGATTATCCGGACAGGGAACGGGAAGTGGCTAAATTATCTCGTTTGATGGCGGAGATTCACGCAAAAAAAATAAATCCCTACGCCTACTGACGGCAGGGAACGACACCTACAGGATTGCACATGAACGATAATAATAATAATTTCAGCATAGAAGAACGAATTACTCCGAAAGAGCTTGAAGAAAATGGCGTCGCCGCTGTTCTCGATAAAGTCCGACGCGCGGAGGGATATTACGTAACCAACACGGAGCGGGATCTCTCGCAGTCCGACTTCAAAAACCGCATCATGCCTCACACGCAGATACTGGTGTCATGGGAGCGGAACGAAGCGGGGTTCTTCTCGCTCGAGATAACGGGCGGCGCATCCGTTCACGTGGACATGCTTCGCAAACAGATGAATCCCCTGGAAAAACTGGAAATCCTGAGCAGCGTTATGCCGGATTTAATGTTCCAGACGCTCTGCAGGGGGATCAATCTTTTTGGATACCGGCCCTATCCCGACAACGTGGTCAGGATGACGGTGGAGAGCTTTGCCCGGTACGTTCATGTCTGGCGTGTATTCGATTTTCTCAACTATGTTCCCAACATGACGGCCGTGTTCGAGGAAGTGAAAAAGGCGGGCCGTATTCTGGAGCCGTCTATCTGCTTTTCGACGGGACCGGAACATACCGATAAATATTATGTTGAAAAAGTAAAAGAAATAATTGATGTAACCGGCGAGGATATAATCCTATGCATTAAGAATCATGGCGGTCTGGGGACGCCCCGCAGAATCGGGAAGCTGGTCAGGTCCATTGTCGACGAGTTTCCGGATCTGGTTATTCACTACCATGGTCACAATACGGACGGCAACGACATCGGCAGAATTATCGAGGCCGTCATAAACGGAGCGAAGATCGTTGATGCGTCCGACCACGCGCTGACCGGTTTTTACGGGCCGCCGCCGCTGCTCGCCGTGGTTGACACACTTAACGACTATGGGTATCAAGCCGCCGGTCTCGACAGGCAGAAGCTGGTCGATGCTTCGAACCGCTTGCGGCCAGAGCGAAAATATTACAGTGATTTCGAGTCGCAGTTTTTCGGCTTCGATCCGACGGCGCAGACGCACAAGCTGCCGGGAGGGGCGACGGGTTCGAGTTTCGAGCAGGCGACGAAGGGCGGCTTTCTCGACCAGATGCCGGAAATTTTGCAGCATGAACTTCCTCAGGTGCAGCGCGAACTCGGCAACTGGTGGAGCGTGACGCCGGGATCGCAGATACTGTGGACAACGGCGGTCAACAATGTGCTCGAGGGAAAGCGTTACGCGAACGCCAACGACGATCTGAAGAATCTCATGCTGGGCCGATACGGTGATCTTCCTTTTTACTGGCCGGCGGACGAGATATACGAGGCGGTATTCGGTCCCGACTGGAAGAAGATCGTGGATGAAGAAAAGGGGTACCAGCAGATTACTGACATCGATATCGATATCGAACGGCGGGTTCTTGAAAAACGGCTCGGCCGCCCCGCAACGGACGACGAGCTGGTGCTTTACCTGCAGCATCCGAATGACGCCGTAGCATTTTTTAAATTCGAAGAGCAGTTCGGCAAAACATGGGTGCTGCCGCCGAAAATATGGTTCAGAAGAGGCGGGTTCAACCTGGGTGATGTTTTTGAATTCACGGATTATTTCGGTAAAAATCATATTATTGAAATCGGTCCCATGCGCAGGACCAAGGCGGGCGATGCCGTTACCTACCTGGTGGTCGACCACCACCCCGAACCGATCCTCACGGAAATGGAGCAGGAAGGTGAGACGGCTGAGCGGAGACACACACTCACAGCGAAGGAAATCGGCGAACTGGCGCAATCAGGCGATGTGCGGTCGCCTCTCAAAGGAGTTGTAAACGCCGTCCCCGCCAATGAAGGTGAAGATATCTCGGCCGGACAGGTGCTTATTGTTCTTGAAGCCATGAAAATGCTGAATAACGTTGAATCTAAAATTAGTGGCAAAGTAACGGAAATTTTGGTATCTCCGGGCGATGAAGTTGATGTGGGCGATCCTCTTGTGATGGTTGAACAGAGGAAGTAACCGCCACGAGCTCTTTTTCGCATTGCAGAATGGATGACGTACCATGTGCCGGTTGCGGGGGATCGGCTTTTTGACCTTTCCCTCGAATCGCCTCCCGGTGTCGGTCAGCGCGGTTCACGTAGTATTCGGGAGGGCGCGGACCGTCATCGCGACGGCCGGCATACGTAAAGGAAGGAAGATGAAAAGAGGACGAATCACCTTTCTGATTATTCCGCAGGGTCAACGCACTGTCCGCGAATTAAAAATATCGACAGTACTCATCCGGGGAGTTATCTTTCTCTTTATAGGGGTTCTCGCCGCTACCGCATACCTGGCAAGCGAGTATGTTGAAAACCGAAAGAACCTCGCGCTTATCGCCGAACTGGAGGAAGCGAACCAGGCGCAGGGCGAGAGTCTTCGAGTTCTGATGAGAAAGGTGGACTGCTTTGAAAAGCGGATCGCCCAACTCAATGATTTCGATCGAAAAATCAGAATAATGTCGAATCTTCACGTCCCGGAGGAGGATGAGGAGGGCCTCTTCGGCGTGGGCGGTTCGGTTCCAGACGAGGAAACGCCCGAATCTCGAGTATCATCCATGGAGCGTGAGCTGATTGATGAAATTCAGCACGACATCGATCAGCTGCTCGAAGAAACATCGGAACGCGAGCGAAGTTTTCGGGAGCTTGTTGAGTACCTTGAGAAGCAGCAATCAATACTGGCCCGCACTCCGTCGATATGGCCGGTTGTCGGGTGGGTAACCTCGGAATTCGGTTATCGAAAATCTCCCTTTACCGAGCGGCGGGAATTTCACAACGGAATCGATATCGCGGCCCGTCACGGCAAGGAGATCGTCGCTCCCGCGGAAGGTGTCGTAAGTCGCGAGGGCAGTAACCGGTACATCGGCAATTATGTCTGGATTGATCACGGCGACGGAATCGTGACGATTTACGGGCATCTTAGAGATCGTATCATGAAGTCCGGACAGAAGGTGAAACGGGGGGATGTTATCGGTCACGTGGGAAACAGCGGGCGAAGCACCGGGCCCCATCTTCACTACAGCGTCATGATCGACGGAGAATACGTAAACCCGCGGCGCTATCTCTTTTAGTGCGAAAACCGGAAGAAAAGAGAGGGGCCGTGTCTTTGAGCGTGATCCGTCCCGGCGTGCATCGACGCCGGGCTTTTTTATGAGGGCTTTATGTTTAATTACTTGATGAAAAAAATAATAGGCAGCAAAAACGACCGTGAATTAAAAAGGTTGTGGCTGTACGTGAATGAAATTAACGATCTGGAGCCGTCTATGCAGGCGCTCTCCGATGACGAGTTGAAGGGGGCCACGGCACGCTTCAAGGAAAAACTCGGCCAGGGGGCGGACCTGGAGGATATCCTGGTGGAAGCCTTTGCAGTGGCCCGTGAGACGGCTTACAGGACCCTGGGAATGCGGCCGTTCGACGTGCAGGTGCTGGGCGGCCTCGTGCTGCACGAAGGAAAGATCGCGGAAATGAAAACGGGTGAAGGGAAAACCCTTGCCGCGACGATGCCCGTGTATCTTAACGCCCTGACCGGGCAGGGGGTGCACGTGGTCACCGTCAACGATTATCTGGCGCGGCGCGACGCCGAATGGATGGGACCGATCTACACCTTTCTCGGTCTTTCCGTGGGAAATATCGTTCACGGCATGGACGACACAGCAAGAAGAAACGCCTATCAAAGTGACGTAACCTACGGGACCAACAACGAGTTCGGATTTGACTATCTTCGCGATAATATGAAGTTTTCTATCGACGATTACGTGCAGCGCGATTACTATTACGCAATTGTCGACGAGGTGGACAGCATTCTGATAGACGAGGCGCGAACGCCGCTCATAATATCCGGTCCATCCGAAGAATCCACCGACAAGTACGTTCGGATCAACAGGGTTATTCCGAGTCTGCAGAAAGAAACCGATTATTCCATCGACGAGAAGACTCGAACGGTCGTGCTGACCGAGGAAGGCGTGGCGAAGGTTGAAGGCCTGCTGAAAGTCCAGAATCTTTACGATCCCCGCAACATCGAGATTCTGCACCATGTCAACCAGGCCCTGAAGGCCCACACGCTGTTTAAGCGGGATGTGGATTATCTCGTGAAGGACAACCAGGTCGTTATCGTCGATGAATTCACCGGTCGTGTCATGCCGGGCCGGCGCTACAGCGACGGTCTGCACCAGGCGCTGGAAGCGAAGGAACACGTCAAGGTTGAACAGGAGAATCAGACCTACGCCTCGATAACGTTCCAGAATTATTTCAGGATGTACGAAAAACTGGCCGGCATGACGGGAACCGCCGACACGGAGGCAACTGAATTCAAAAAGATATACAACCTTGAGGTTGTGGTGGTTCCCACGAACATGCCCATGATTCGCGTCGATAATCCCGATGTGATCTACAAAACGGAAAAAGAAAAATTCGACGCCATTGTGGAGGAAATCCACGAGTTGCACAACATCGGAAGGCCCGTTTTAGTGGGAACCATTTCCATCGAAAAATCCGAGCTTTTGAGCAAGCATTTAAAGAAGGTCGGCATAAAGCACAATATTTTAAACGCGAAAAACCACGAGAAGGAAGCTGAAGTCATAGCAGAGGCCGGCCAGTGGAGCGCCGTGACCATATCGACCAACATGGCGGGCCGCGGGACCGACATCAAGCTTGGAGACGGCGTGGCGGAAATAGGAGGCCTTCACATTCTCGGCACGGAACGCCACGAGAGCCGCCGCATCGACAACCAGTTGCGGGGCCGGTCGGGAAGGCAGGGCGACAAGGGGTCGTCACGCTTTTATCTTTCCCTCGAGGACGACCTGCTCCGGATATTCGGCGCAGAACGGATAAGCTCTCTTATGGACCGTATTGGCGTCGAAGAAGGCGAACCCATTGAGCACGGTCTCATTTCAAAGGCGATTGAAAATGCCCAGAGACGCGTGGAAGGACAGAACTTCGACATACGGAAGCACCTGCTGGAATACGATGACGTCATGAACCGCCAGCGGGAGGTCATTTACAAGCAGCGTCGCGATATTCTCGCGGGGACCGACCTGTGGAGTACCGTCTACGAAATCACGGAAGAGCTTGTCGAAGACCTGGTCGATGCATTTATGGGCGAAAAACAGCATTCCGACGAGTGGAACCTGAAGGGTCTCGACGATCTCGTGTTAAAGCAGTTTTCACTGCGCCTTGGCTTTGCCGAACGTGACAGAAGCGGCCTGACCCGCGAGGGGATAGCCGACGAGATCATGGGCGCCGTGCGGAAACTTTTCGAGAAAAAGGAGCAGGATTTCGGAAAGCCTATAATGGACCAGATCGCCAGGCTGATAATGCTTCAGTCGCTTGACAGTCACTGGAAAGATCACCTGCTTTCCATGGATCATCTCAAGGAGGGAATCGGTCTCAGAGGCTACGCACAGAAAGATCCCATCAGGGAATACCAGAGGGAAGGCTACGACATGTTCATGGACATGGTGGCGGCCGTCAAATCGAGTTCCATTGAAAAGCTGTGCCTTGTGCAGGTGCGTCGCGAGGATGACCTGACGGAAATGGAACAGAAGAGAGAACGGGAATACGTGATGAGTCGAGGCGATCACGATGCCCGTTCCACAACCGTCCGCAGAAAAGGGAAAAAGGTGGGAAGAAACGATCCCTGCCCCTGCGGTAGCGGAAAGAAATACAAACACTGTTGTGGAAAAGGGTTGTAACAAAATCATCCGGCGTCGTCCGGCAGGACGGCGTGCGCAGGAGTATACATGACAACGAAAAAAAACCTGTCGCCGTTGAAAGTACCTGGATTCCGGGCGGGTGGCGTCGCCTGCGGCATAAAGGGCAACGGTAAAAAAGATCTTGCTATTATTGTTTCCGAGGAACCGGCGGCGGCAGCCGCCGTGTTTACGACGAACCGTTTCAAGGCGGCGCCGGTCGTGCATGACATGAACAAAATTACCTCGGGTAAGGCGCAGGCCGTTTTTATAAACAGCGGCAGCGCCAACGCCGCGACCGGTGAAGAAGGAGATGCGGACGCCGGGTCAATGGCGGAGATAGCGGCGAAGTGCCTGAGGATCGACTCGTCACTGGTGCTGGTGGCATCCACGGGTAGTATCGGCAGCAGGCTGCCGATGGATAAAATAGCAAAAGGAGCGCCGCTGCTCGCGGATGGCCTGAATGGCGAAGAAGACGGACTCATGCAGGCCGCGGAGGCAATAACGACGACAGACCGCTTTATCAAAACAGCGGGCCGCCGGTTCACGATTGATGGAAAGGATGTTTCACTCTGTGGCATCGCCAAGGGAGCCGGCATGATAGAACCGGACATGGCGACGATGCTCGCGTTCTTTATGACAGATGCGGCAATTGAACAGTCAGTCCTCAGCCGAATGTTCAAAAAGGCAGTTGACCAGAGCTTTAACACGATCACCGTGGACGGTTGTATGTCCACCAACGACACGGCCCTGATACTCGCCAACGGTCGGGCGGGAAACCGGCCCTTGCAGGTACGTTCAGCCAACGGTCAAATATTCTTGGAAGCGTTGCTCGAAACAGCGATTGAACTGGCGGCGATGATAGTGCGCGACGGCGAGGGAGCGACCAAACTCATCGACATCACCGTCGACGGCGCGCGGAACCGAACGGAGGCACGTCGCATAGCATACGCGGTGGGGCGGTCGAATCTGGTTAAAACAGCGTTTTTCGGTGGGGATGCAAACTGGGGCCGGATCATATCGGCGGCCGGGTCGGTGGGAATCCCCATAGATCCACGAAGACTGACGCTGTACTTCGAGGATTGCCTGATTTTTACCCACGGACAGGGCGTGGGCGGAAACGAAAAAAAACTTCGAGAAATCATGAAACGGGATACCGTCAGCATCCGCATCAAGCTTGCCGAAGGGTCGGGCACGTTCCGCGTGTTCGCCTCTGACTTGACCCACGATTACGTCGATATCAACGCGTTGTACCACACATAAAGGGAATCTCGAACCTTCAGAGGCGGCAGCGGGTCGCCAGTCGCCATCTGACATCCTGTTTTTTTTAATTCATTTTACTTTACAGAGGAGGGACCTGCTGTTTTATGCTCGGCCGTTCCCTCGTCGCCACGCGGAATAATTAATGATTTATCTTGATTATTTCCGTGCCTTGTGGTAGTTCCTTCGAGCTCAAAAACTAAAATACACACACTTTCCGATGGTTCCGGGGGTGCCCGTTTTTTACGGGTTTCGGTTCCAGGCGACGAAGGTGGCGGGTAAACAACGAAAGGAGAATTAACGTGTCACAAGTATCAATGAAAATGCTGCTCGAATCCGGCGTCCATTTCGGACACCAGACAAACCGCTGGAACCCGAAGATGAAACAATATATCTTCGGCGCCCGCAACGGAATCTACATCGTCGACCTGCAACAGACGGTGCAGCTTTTTGAAATCGCCTATCAGTTTATTATTAACAACGCGGCTGCCGGTGAAAGCGTGCTCTTTGTGGGAACAAAGCGGCAGGCGCAGGAATCGGTCAAGACGGAAGCGGAGCGATGCGGTATGCCCTACGTCAACCAGCGGTGGCTGGGCGGAATGTTGACAAACTTCAGTACCATTAAAAAGAGCATCGATCGTCTGACGAAAATTGACGAGATGTTCGAGAATGAATCTATCAACTCCTTTCCGAAAAAGGAAATCATGAAACTTCAGAAGGAGCGCGAGAAGCTCCAGAAGGTACTCGGCGGCATACGATACATGAACCGTTTGCCGGGAGCTCTTTTTGTTATTGACCCGAAACGGGAAACTATCGCCGTCAGGGAGGGACGCCGCCTGGGAATTCCCATCGTGGCAATCACCGATACAAACTGTGATCCCGACGATATTGATTATGTTATTCCCGGGAACGACGACGCGATTCGGGCAATCAAGCTCTTTTCCTCGAAAGTGGCCGACGCCGTGGAAGAGGGAAAGCGGCGGCTCGAAGAGCGCATACAGGCGGAAAGCGACAAGGAAGACGAAGACGCCGGTTCCGAGAATGATGTGCCTGAAAGCGTCGAATCGAAAGAAGTCGAAACGGCTGAAGGCGGCGAGGAATCCAAGGCCGAATCCGGCGAAGGAGAAACCACCGAGGAGGTAACAGTACATTGAGTATTTCAGCATCACAGGTAAAGGAACTGAGGGACAAGACGAATTCCGGCATGATGGATTGCAAGGAAGCGCTGCAGGCTTCCAATGGAGATTTCGGTAAAGCGATAGAATACTTGAGAAAAAAAGGATTGTCCGCGGCGACGAAAGGATCGTCCCGGGCGGCCAAGGAAGGAACCGTCGCGTCGTACGTACACATGGAGGGAAGTATCGGGGTCCTCGTGGAAGTAAATTGCGAAACGGACTTCGTCGCGAAAACCGACGATTTTAAAACCATGGCGAAAGACCTCGCCATGCAGATCGCAGCGACAAATCCGAAATACGTGAATGCCGAGGAAATACCGGAAAGCGAACTGTCCGGTGAAAAGGAAATATATCGCAGCCAGGCGCTGGCCGAAGGCAAGCCCGAAAAGGTGGTTGACAGGATTATCGAAGGAAAACTGAAAAAATATTACGAAGAGGTCTGCCTTCTTGACCAGAAGTTCATCAAGGACACGGATATAACCGTTCGGGACATGGTGAACAACTTGATCGCCAACTCGGGCGAAAATATCATCGTCAGGCGTTTCGCACGGTTTCAGCTCGGCGAGGATCTGTAATGACCGCTCGTTCGGCGCTGCGGTGACCGGGAGGGAGCGGTGGGAAACAAGGACGCTATGAATACGCCGCATTACAAACGTGTTCTTCTGAAACTGAGCGGCGAGGCCCTTCTGGGGAAGTCGTCCTTCGGCATCGACTCAGAGGTTCTCGACTACATCGCCGGGGAAATAGCGGTGCTGCGCGGATTGTCCGTCGAGACGGCCGTTGTTATCGGCGGAGGCAACATTTACCGCGGCGTCGAAATGGTGTCGCGAGGCATCGACCGGGCGGCAGCGGACTACATGGGCATGCTCGCCACGGTCATGAACGGCATCGCCCTTCAGAACGCCTTCGAACGGCACGACATTCCGTCGCGACTCCAGTCGTCCATCGAAATGCCGCGGGTAGCCGAGCCCTTCATTCGGGAACGGGCGCTCAAGCATCTCGAGGCCGGGCGGGTGGTAATATTCGCGGGAGGCACGGGGAATCCCTATTTTACTACCGACACGGCGGCCGCCTTGCGGGCGCTTGAAATCAAGGCCGATGTCCTGCTCAAGGCCACGAAAGTAGACGGCGTTTACGACAAAGACCCCGTCGGTAACTCGGACGCCGTCATGTTCGACACATTGACCTACACCGAGGCTCTCGCGCGGGACCTTCGTGTTATGGACGCCGCCGCCCTGTCGCTGTGCCGGGAAAACAACCTGCCCATTGTGGTCTTCAACCTGGGGAAGCAGGGAAATATCGGCGGGGCGGTGTGTAATCATAAGATTGGAACGCTCGTGAGAGGTGATACAGCATGACGGAACTGGTTTTTGAAGAATTGCATGAAAAGATGAACAACACGATCGCCTTTTTTGAGAAGTCGCTGAGCAGGGTCAGAACCGGCAGGGCGTCATTGTCGCTTCTCGATGGCATCAGGGTCGATTACTACGGGTCGCCCACGCCGCTCAACCAGATGGCGACTCTTTCCGTTCCGGACAGTCAGTCGATTCTCATATCACCC